>NZ_ALJR01000005.1:0-68163 GCF_000287655.1 Selenomonas sp. FOBRC9 | reverse complement strand
GCAAGCGAAACCGCAAGAACAAGCGCCTGAAAGGGCGTAGCATACAGGAGCGTCCTGCCCTTGTGGACGAAGGCACGGAAATCGGACACTGGGAAGCCGACACCGTTGTCGGATCGCCAAAAGGGCGCGGCGCAGCCGTATTTACCGCTGTGGAAAAGGTGACGCACGACTACATCGCAATCCGCATCTCGGGTCGCACGTGCGCCGGCATTGAAGAAGCCATCGCCCATTTGAAATCGGAATATGGACAGGACCGTTTCAGCCAAGTGTTCAAGACGATTACCGTTGACAACGGGACAGAGTGCGAGACGTTCACGCAGCTTGAGAGCCTCGGCACGAAGGTGTACTTTGCTCCCCCCTACAGCTCATGGGAACGCCCGCAGAACGAGCGTCACAACGGCATCCTCCGCCAATATATCCCCAAAGGAACGGGCATCGACGGATACAGTGACGAGGACATCCTAAACATAGCGGATGAGATAAACAGCCGCCCTCGTCGAGTGCTCGACTATCAAACACCAGTAGAACTGTTTAACACCTTCTTGGATGAAGTATACGCTATTGAAAATGTTTCTTAATTAAATCACTGTTCAACTTGCTCTTGCAATTCACGAAAATAAAAACATCGTCTATAGCATATGATATGAAAATAACTGAATGTTTTCATTTCTATTGACAATTCTTTTCAATATCGTTATGATTCACTTCATGAGACTTACCCCATATTTATTTTCACTCTAAGGAGATCGATTACCCATGCGTAGTACAACGAAGATTCTCTCCCTTTTGATGCTCGTCCTATCCCTCGCGCTCGTCGGCTGCGGCGGTACGGACAAAGCGGCGGAAAAACCTGCGGACAAACAGCCGGCGCAGCCGTTCCGCATCGTCACGTCGTTCTACCCGATGTATGTTGCCACGATCAACATCACACAGGGGGTCGACGGCGTTGAGGTACACAACATGACGAAGCCGCAGACAGGCTGTCTGCACGACTATCAGCTCATGACGGAGGATATGAAGACCCTCGAGAATGCCGATGCATTCGTTATCAACGGCGCAGGCATGGAGGACTTCATGGACAAAGTGACCGAGCAGCAGAAAAATCTCAAGGTCATCGACGCGTCACGCGGCATCAAGCTCATCCACGACGAGGAGGGCGACAACCCGCACGTCTGGCTCAGCGTGACGGATGCGATCCAGCAGGTGCGCAACATTGCCGACCAGCTCAAGGAAGCCGATCCCGCCCATGCGGACGCCTATGAGAAGAATGCTGCCGCCTACATCGAAAAACTCACGTCGCTCAAGACCGAGATGCACGCCGCACTCGATAATGTGCCGCACAAGGACATCGTGACATTCCACGAAGCATTCCCCTATTTTGCCGAGGAGTTCCATCTCAACATCATCGGCGTTGTTGAGCGTGAGCCGGGCACGGAGCCGACACCGACCGAACTGCAGGAAACCATCGAACAGGTCAAAGGACTTTCTGCCAAGGTTCTCTTCACCGAGCCGCAGTATTCCCCTGCCGCCGCAGAGACCATCGCGCGCGAGACAGGTGCGAAGATCTATACGCTTGATCCCGTCGTCACGGGCGAGGCAACGCCGGCGGCAAAGGATGCGTACCTCGACACGATGCGCAAGAATATGAATACGCTCAAGGAAGCGCTTCAGTAAAAATATACCTCTTCTCTTCATATAAAGTCTCATACAATCGAAAACGGGACTGCCGCTCTCTGTCATACAGAGGAACGGCAGTCCCGTTTTTTCGTTAATTGATTTAGCCCGCGGCTCCCTGATCCTCAGGACTCGGCACATCGTCCGAGAGGTCGATGCGCGGTGCTTTTCCCTTTGGCAGCAGCGAGAACACAGATTTGAGAAGTTTCTGTGTATACGGATGCTTTGCATGTGCGAGATCTTTGCCGTCGAGTTCTTCGACAACCTTGCCGAAATACATAACGACAACGCGCGTGCAGAGCATGGAGACGAGCGCAAGATCGTGACAGATGAAGAGGATCGTGAGATCCCGCTCCTTCTGAATGCGGATGAGCAGTTCGACGATTTTCTCCTGCACGGAGACGTCGAGTGCACTCGTCGCCTCGTCGCAGACGAGAATCGCCGGCTCGAGCGCAAGGGCGCGGGCGATGCCGACGCGCTGACGCTGACCGCCGCTCATGTTCGCGGGATAGCGATCCGCAAAGTCCTCGGGCAGATCGACGAGACGCAGCATCTCCGCCGCCTTATCGCGCGCGCTGCCCTTGAGGAGACCAAAGTTCCGCAGAGGCTCGCAAATGATGTCCTTGATCTTCATCTTCGGGTTGAACGCCGTATTGGGATCCTGAAACACCATTTGGATGTTGCGGCGCATATTGCGCGCCTCTTCCCCCTTCAGCCCCGTAATCTCCTGCCCGCGGAAGAAAATCTGTCCTTCCGACGGGGCGTGCAGCTGCATCAGTGTACGCACGAGCGTACTCTTTCCGCAGCCGCTCTCTCCGACGATGCCGAGCAACTCCCCTTTGTAGACGGGGAACGTCACATCGTCGCAGGCGGTCAGAACCTTTCCGCCTGCGATGGGAAAGCGCTTCGTTATGTGTTCGATGCGCAGGATTTCCTCACGCTCCGGCTGCATAGCTTTCCCCTCCTATCTGCGGTACGGCGAGCAGGAGCTCCTTGGTATAGTCGCTCTGCGCATGTTCGATGACCTGTTCCGCCGTCCCGTGTTCCAAGACCTTGCCGTAACGCATAACCATGATCTGATCCGACATATAGGCAGCAACACCGAGGTTGTGTGTCACCATGACGATGGACGTGCCGTCTTTTCTGCAAATATCCATCAGTTCGTTGACTACCTGTGCCTGCGTCGTCACATCGAGCGCCGAGGTTGGCTCGTCGGCAAGAAGCAGCGCGGGGCTGAAAAACATCGCCATCGCAACACCGACACGCTGACGCATACCGCCGGACAGCTCGAATGGATAGCTCTTCATCACATTCGCAGGGTTGTTGAGGTGCATCCGCGCGAGCATATCCTGCGCGCGCTCCGCTGCCTCCTTCGTCCCCACGTCCTCATGTGTCTGAATGTATTCAACGAACTGTTGTCCGATGGTCTGAATCGGATCAAGCATACTGCCGCTGTCCTGAAAGATCATTGCCGCCGTGCCGCCGCTGACCTTGCGCCAGTCCGCGTCACTCGCCTGCGTCATATCCTTCCCATCGAACAGAATCTGTCCGCCCGTGACCTTGCCGACGCTCGGCAGACAGCCGATCATGGCGCGAATCACGGTCGTTTTGCCGCTGCCGCTTTCACCGACAATGGAGAGCACTTCGCCTTCGCCGAGCGAAAAGCTCACATCATGCACCATCTCCGTGCCTTCATAAGCGACGCAAAGGTTTTTCACCTCTATCTGCATCCGCGCTTCTCCTTCCCTTCATGACGCAGGAAACGCCGGGGACATTCCCCGACGCTCCCGCTCGTTTATCCTAAAAGTTTACTTTGCCGGTTTAATCGCGTTCGTCAGCCAGTAGTAGTCTGCGGGATGCATGATGGCACCCGTGATCTTCGTGGAGCTGATGATGTTCGTCTCGGGGTAGCCGAGGAAGAGCGCTGCCGCATCATTGAGCAGAATTTGCTGCATGTCGATCATGAGCTGACGGCGCTTTGCCGGATCAAACTCAACCGCGAGTGCGTTGTACTTCGCATCGTATTCGGGGTTGCTGTAGCCGGAGCCGTTCTGTGGATTGTCACCGTTCGTATTGGTATACCAATACTGTCTGAGATAGCTCTCCGGGTCACCCGTATTCGCTGTCGTCGTGTTCGAGATCAGGAGGTCATATTCGCCGTTGATGCCAATCTTGTCGAGGAGGTTGTAGTCCACCGTCTTGATCTTCACATCAATGCCGACCTTCTTCGCGTCCGCCTGCACGGCCTCGGCATAGATTGGGAGCTCGGCGCGGCTGTTGTAGACAATGAAGTCGACGCTCAGCGGCTTGCCGTCCTTATCGCGGATGCCATCGCCGTTCGTGTCCTTCCAGCCCGCTTCGTCGAGGAGCTGATTTGCACGATCGACATTGTAGGCGTTCGGATCAACGAGCTGATCAAAGCCATAGTCGAGAGAGGGCGGCACGGGGGCCTTGCCCGGGATGAACGTGCCCTTGAGGATGACCTCGTTATAGGACTTGCGATCCGTCATGGAGATGAACGCCGCACGTACCTTCGGATCGCCGAGAATCCCCTTCTCATTGATGCGCGCAAGTACCGTGCGGAGCGATGCGATGCGATCGATATGGTACTTCGCCGTGTCGTTGAAGAGCGCCATGTCTCCCGCAGCGATGTTGACCGCCATGTCGACTTCACCGGACTGAAGTGCCAATGCACGCGTATTCGGGTCGTCGATGGACGGAATCTCTACCGTCTCGTACGGTACTTCGCCGCCCCAGTAGTTGGGGTTCTTCTTCATGACTGCTTTTTCCTTCACGAAGGATTCGCAGACATACGGTCCCGTACCGATCGGACCCTGCTTTGCAAAGTCGCGCTCGCCCTCACTCGACGTATCGACGATGAGGAAGAGCGGATCCGCGAGGAAGCCCGGCATACTCGGCGTCGGCTTCTCCGTCTTGATGATGAGGTTCTGTCCATCCGCCTTCATCTCCGTGTACTTGAAGAATGTCTGCGCGCGGTTGTTCTTCGCAAATGAACGCTCGATCGAGGACTTGACCGCCTCAGCCGTGAGTTCCTTGCCGTTCGAGAACTTCACGCCGTCACGGATCTTGAACGTCCACGTCAGCTTGTCATCGCTGACCTTCCAACTCTCGGCGAGCCACGGCGACGGGTTCATCTTCTCGTCGAACTTGACGAGCGCTTCGCCGATGCCGTAGCGCATGACGACCCAGCCGAAGAAATTCTCGGTCGGATCAAGCGAATCCGCGAAGTTCGTCACGCCGATCTTCAGTGTCTTCGTGTCCGCCGCCTTATCTCCGCCGCCACCGCAGCCCGTAAAGACCGCCGCCGACATGCACACGGCGAGCGCCGCCGTAAGCATTTTTTTCCATTTTTTCACAGAAAAACCTCCTTGCATAACCCCAAACATCCGGCGGATGCGACCCTTCCGCATCCGTCCCTTTATCCCAAAAGGCTTAGTTCGCCTTGCGCGGATCCAAATAGTCGCGGAGCGCGTCGCCCCACAGGTTGAACACGGCAACGACGATCACGATCGCCGCACCCGGGAACATCATGAGCCACGGCGCCGTCTGGAGCGACTGACGCCCCTCGTTCAGCATGAGTCCCCACTCCGGTGTCGGCGGCTGTGCGCCGAAACCGAGGAACGAGAGTCCCGCGAGCTCCATCATCATCGCGCCGATGTCCATCGCCGCCGTGACGAGCACGATGGGGATGATATTCGGCACGACATGGCGAATGAGCATATCGCGCGGCCGCGTGCCGCTCGTGATCGCGGCCGAGATATAGTCCTGCTGGCGAATCTTCAGCGCGACGGAGCGCGCGAGACGCGCGTATTTCGTCCATCCGACCGCAACGAGCGCGAGAATCGCGTTGACGATGCTCCCGCCCATCATACCGGCAATCGCGATCGCAAGCACGATGCCCGGGAACGCAAGGAACATGTCGGCCAGTCGCATGATGACCGTATCCACCTTGCCCCCGACGTAGCCGGAGACGACACCGATCAGCGAGCCGACACCCGCGATGAGGATGACGACCGTGAGCGCCATAAAGATGGAGATACGGGCACCGTAGATGACACGAGTGAAGAGATCACGCCCGAGTTTATCCGTGCCGAACCAATGCTCGGCGGACGGCGGCAGGAATGCATTTTGCATCACGGACGCATACGGATCCTCCGTCAAAATGAACGGAACGAGGAGCGCGACCAAAAAGATGATGCCCGCCATAATCGAGTATCTGCGCAGAATTTTGGCATCCTTGCTCATGCTTTCGCCCCCTTCTTCAAGCGCGGGTCAAGATAGGCGTAGGAAATATCCACAATAAAGTTGACCAGCATGTAGAGGACGGCGATCCACAACACGAAGCCTTCGAGCAGCGGATAGTCGCGCATCTCGATCGCACGTACGGCAAGACGCCCCATGCCCGGCCACGAGAAGACGATCTCGATGACTGCCACGCCGCCGAGCAGCCAGCCGACCGCAAGACCGAGCAGCGTGATGAGCGGCAGGCACGCATTTGGGAGCACATGGCGCCACAGGATGCGCTGCGTCGAGAGCCCGCGTGCACGTGCGCCAACGACGTAGTCCTGTCCCAGCTCCTCAAGAATCGCCGTACGCACTTGACGCGTATACTTCGACGACAGGAGAATCGCGATCGTGAGCGCAGGCAAGACCATCCGATCCGGCGTCACTTCGCCGCCCGCAATCGGGAACAGCCCCAGTTTCAGACCAAAGACAAAGAGAAGAATAAGTCCGACCCAAAAACTTGGCATCGAAACGCCCAGAAACGTAATTCCTCGAATCAGATAGTCCGGCCAGCGGTTCCGATACACGGCGGCAAGAATCCCGCACGGCACGGAGATGACGAGCATCATCACAAGCGCAGTACCCGCGAGTACGAGCGTGCCGGGCAGCGCCTGAGCGAGTTTATCCACAACGGGGATCTTCGCCGAATAGCTCTTCCCCATATCCCCGTGCAGCACGCCGTTCAGCCAACGGATATACTGCTCATGGAACGGCAGATCCAGCCCCAGCTCATGGCGCGTCTGCTCGATCGTCTCCTGCGAGACGATCGTATCGCCTGTCTCGAGAATCGCGTCCACCGGGTCGCCCGGCGCGAGAAATGTCAGGCTGAACGTCAGGAACGTCACGCCGAGCAACGTTAGAAGCATCTGCCCCAAACGCGTCAGCAAAAATTTGGCAGTCAAGTCTCCATCTCCTTTTTCCCTTTGCCTTCTTCACATAAAAACCGCCTGTCTCTGAAAAGACAGGCGGTCGAACGCACAAAAACAAGGTCATAAATACCCATACGGGTACCACAAACCGTGCATCCATCTCCCCATCTCTCGTGAGTCCATCAATGAATCCTATTGCAAGCAGGCTTTCCGGCTTGTAGATCCTCACGTTCTTCCGCCTTCCCGGTTGTCACCAGTGACTTTACAGGCACAGGCTCTGCGCCTGTGGAAGAACATTCCCTACATACGGCTGCGGGACAGCACGGGCATTGCACCCGTTTTCCTCTCATCGCTCGGAGACCTGCATATATTTTCATATCCCCCTGATACGAAAACATCTCTCCGACACTTGCAACGTTTTATGCAGTTTTATAGGATTATAGGCGTAGTATATCTACATACGACAGACTTGTCAAGAGATTCGTCCAGAATAATCATAAGTTATTATTGTTTATCGAAGCAACAAGGACATTCGGCGCATATTTCGCTCGGTATACACCGCGCAGGAGGAATGTAGCGCAGAGCGCGCGTATCGTCTGATCAAGTGCGAGGGAGAGCCACGCCCCTGCAAGTCCCATATTCATTTCGTGCAGGAACACATAGGTGATGATGGGGCGCAGGAACGTGATGCTGACAAAGGAATACGCTGCGACCTGCGTGGTCTTTCCGCTCGCGCGCAGGATGCCCGCGCAGATCATCTGATGCGCCTCCGGGAAACTGACCGCCGCGACATAGATGAGAATTATGCTGCCAAGTGCAAGCAACTCCGGATCGCTCGAATAGATACTGAAGATCTCCTCGCGGAACACGAAGGTCAGCAGGAACGCGACCGTCGAGAAGAAAAAGCCCCATGTAATGCCGATCCATACGAAACGCCGCCATGCATCCCGCTTTTCATCGTCGCGGTTATGTCCTGCGAGTACTGTGCTCGCTTTGCCAAGCCCCCCGCCGAAGCTGTAGTAAAAGTCGCAGAAATTCATCGCGATGGCGTGCACGGCATATGGAATCGTCCCAAGCTCGGCGACCATGCGCGTATAGACGACCATACCGATGCGCTCAAATCCCTGCTCGCTGAAGATGCCGCCAAATACGCCGAGGAACTCACGGAAATAATCACGCGTCGGCAGATAGCTCCCCTGTCCAAAGATGCCCCAGCGGAAGAGAACGCGCACGCTGAGGAGAAACGACCAAATAGAGCTGCCAATCGTACCGATGGCGGCGCCGAGCACCCCGAGGGCGGGAAAAGGCCCGATGCCATAGATGAGAAACGCGTTGAGGATGACGTTCAGCACGTTCCCCTGCAGATTGATGGAGAGCACGGTCATAGACTCGCCGCGCCCAAGCATAACCGCCTGCATCGTCGCCGAGAGCGATGTGATAAAGACAGCGGGCAGCGTCCACGATGCATAAAGCACTGCGTCAGCGATATAGTTTTCCTGTGCGCCCATCCATAGGAGGATGTCCTCGATATAGATAAAAAAGACAATATGCGCGATGCCGAGAACGACAACGACGAGTGACAAGGTCTTTTTCATCACATCGCCGTAGCTGTCGCTCTGTTGTCTGCCAAACCGCTCCGCAATGAGCAGAGTGACGGCGGCGGCAACGGAACGTGCCACGGTGAGGAGCACCATACGAGGCTGAGTAAAAATACTGACCGCCGCAATCGCAGCCGTGCCAAGCGAACCGACCATGATGATATCCGCGTTGCTCAGGAGGATCATAAAGACTCCCTCAAGCGCCGCAGGAATCCCCACACGCAGATAGATCTTGTCATACGACGTGACCATGTTATCCCCCCGAGAAAACCTCACAGTAACGCAGATTAGATTATCATAACTGATATTTACTGTCAATATATATTTATGCTCATATGATTATTTTATTTGTAAAAAGGAGGATGATATGACTGAACCGAAAAAAGACTGCGGCATCATACGTTTCAGCGTATATGCCGCAGTCTTTTTCGTATATAATTTACCGATGCAGCGCGCGATGCGCGATGTCTTTCCGATAGTACATGCCCTCAAAGGAAATTTTTTCTGTCGCCGCGTACGCCGCGCGTACGGCGGAGGAAATGTCCGCCCCCCTGCCGACGACGCCGAGCACGCGTCCGCCGTTCGTGACAATTTTTCCCTTCCGCTCGGCAGTCCCGGCGTGGAATACCAATGCGCCCGCATCCTCGGCGTCCGCGATGCCGTGAATCTCATGTCCCTTTTCATACTGCCCGGGGTAACCGCCCGCGGCGAGCACAACGCAGACCGCCGCACCGTCCTTCCACGCGATCGGCACGTCGGCGAGCCGCCCCTCGCAGCAGGCGCACATGATCTCGGCGAGGTTCCCGTCGAGGAGCGGCAGCACGACCTGCGTCTCGGGGTCGCCGAACCGTGCGTTGAACTCCACGACCTTCGGCCCTTCGGACGTAATCATGAGCCCCGCATAAAGGCAGCCGCGATAGGGGCAACCTTCCTTTGCCATCGCCGCGATCGTCGGTTTGAGAATTTCCTCAACCGCGCGTGCCGTCATCTCGGGCGTCATCACAGGCGCGGGTGCATATGTCCCCATACCGCCCGTATTGGGACCTTTGTCGCCGTCAAAGGCACGCTTATGATCCTGCGCGCTGATCATGGGACGGATCACCTTTCCATCGGTGAAGGCGAGCAGAGACGCTTCCTCCCCCTCCATGAACTCCTCGATGACGACGCTGCTTCCCGCCGCACCAAACGAACCGTCCTCCATGATGCGATCGATCGCATCGAGCGCTTCCTGCTCGGTCATGGCGACAACGACGCCCTTGCCCGCCGCAAGTCCGTCCGCCTTGATGACGATCGGCGCGCCCGTCTCGCGAATATAGACGCGTGCGGGTTCCGCCTCGGTGAACACCTCATAGCGTGCCGTCGGGATGCCGTATTTCTTCATGAGATTCTTGGCAAAGGACTTCGATCCCTCGATCTGTGCCGCCGCCGCCGTGGGGCCGAAGGCGCGGATGCCTGCCGCCGTCAGATCGTTGACCAGACCGTTCATGAGCGGAACCTCGGGGCCGACAACGACGAGATCGATCTTTGCCCCCTTGGCAAACTCCACAATGGCGGCGTTATCCTCAATCGATATGTCCGGCGACTCCGCCATCCCCGGATTGCCGGGAATCGCATAGATATATCCGTTGTCTATGCTATCGGCGAGTTTCCAACAGAGCGCGTGCTCACGCCCGCCCGAACCGATGATGAGTATATTCACGTTCGTTCCTCATTTTTCTAGCTGCTGTGCCAAATACGCGTTGATGGCGGCGTCATAGTCCGCCGTGTGCGCAAACGCCTCGTGTGCGAGCCGCATCCGCGTCATGCCGTCGACTGCGCCGTCCTTTTGGATCTTCTCCGCGATTTCGCCGTAGCGTGCGGGATTCGTCACGACCGTGACAAATTTGAAGTTCTTGGCCGCCGCGCGTATCATCGCGGGGCCGCCGATGTCGATCTGCTCCACCGCCTCGGCGAGCGTGACGTTCGGCTGTGCGACAGTCTCCTTAAAGGGGTAGAGGTTCACCGCGACAAGGTCGATTGGTGTGATCTTCAGCTCGCGCAGCGCCTTTTCGTGCGCGCTGTTGCCGCGCACGGCGAGAATGCCGCCGTGAATGAGCGGATGAAGCGTTTTGACGCGTCCGTCCATGATCTCGGGGAATCCCGTCACGTCGCTGACGTAGACGACGGGGATGCCCGCCTCGCGCAGCGCCTTCATCGTCCCCCCCGTGGAGACGATTTCAACGCCCGCCGCGTGCAGTGCGCGTGCAAATTCGACGACACCGGTTTTATCGGATACGCTGATCAGGGCACGTTTTATCTTCATGATGCTCCTCCTTCATCTGCGGGCAAAATATGTACCGTTCGCCCGACCGTTTGCAGCCGCCCCTCGGCATAGAGCCGTATCGCCTCGGGAAAGATGCGATGCTCCTGCTCCAGCACGCGTGCGGCAAGCGTCTCCTCCGTATCCCCCTCCATGACGGGAACCGCCGCCTGCAAAATAATGGGTCCCGTATCCGTCCCCTCGTCTACAAAATGTACGGTGCATCCGCTGACCTTCGCGCCGTACGCGAGCACGTCGCGATGTGCGTGCGCTCCCGGAAAGCTCGGCAGAAGCGCAGGGTGAATGTTGAGAATACGCCCGCGGAAGGCGTACACGAACGTGGGTGATAGGATGCGCATAAAGCCGGCGAGCACAACGAGCGTCACGCGATGCGCATACAGCTCGTTGAGAAGCGCGCCCTCAAACGCCTCCATATCAAAATGTTCTTTGCGGACGACAGCGACGGCGGGAATCCCCTTTTCCCGCGCGCGCTCGAGCGCATAGGCATCCGCCCGATCCGCGATGACGACGGCGATCTCGGCGCGAATGTCCCCGCGTTCAATCGCCTCCATGATGGCGGCGAGGTTTGAGCCGCGCCCCGAGCAAAGCACGCCGATTCGCTCGTTAGGCATCGAATACACCGCCCTTGATCACAACCTCGTGTGCGCCCTCGGTGATACGCCCGATGCGATAGACAGTCTCACCCTCCGCCGTGAGATGTGCAATGATGCGCGCCGCCTCGTCCTCCGACGCAATCAGTACCATGCCGATGCCCATATTGAACGTGCGGTACATCTCCGCCCAATCCACGTTGCCCCACTCCTGCAGCAGGCGGAAAACGGCAGGCATCTCCCACGCCGTGCCGTCGATCTCTGCGCCCATCGTCTCCGGCAGGGCACGCGGGATGTTCTCGTAGAACCCACCGCCCGTGATATGCACCATGCCGTGGATGTCGAACGCACGAATCAACGGCAGGCAGACACACGGGTAAAGACGCGTCGGCGTCAGCAGCTCCTCACCGATGGTTTTGCCAAGCTCCTCAATGTATTCGTCGCCCTTGAAGCCCTTGCGCTCAAAACAGATTTTCCGCACAAGCGAGTATCCGTTCGAATGCACGCCCGAAGAGGGCAGTCCGAGCAGGACGTCCCCCGCCCGGACGCGCGCACTCGTGATGAGCTGCGACCGTTCGACGACACCGACGGAGAATCCTGCGATGTCATATTCTCCCGCAGGATAAAAGCCCGCCATCTCCGCCGTCTCTCCGCCGATCAGCGCACAGCCGGATTCCTTGCAGGCGCGCGCAACGCCCGCAACCACGTCCGCCACCTGCCGCGGAAGGAGCTTGCCGACAGCGAGATAGTCGAGGAAAAAGAGCGGCTCCGCGCCCTGCACGAGGATGTCGTTGACGCACATCGCCACGGCGTCATGTCCGATCGTATCGTGCCGGTCGAGCATGAACGCAAGGCGCAGCTTCGTCCCAACGCCGTCCGTCCCCGAGACAAGCACCGGCTCGCGGTAGTTCTTCGTATTCAGCGCAAACAGACCGCCGAATCCACCGAGATCACCGAGCACCTCGGGACGATAGGTCGCGCGCACGCTCTCCTTGATGAGCGAAACGGACTCGTTGCCCGCATCGATGTCGACGCCCGCGTCGCGGTAGGTCATTTTCTCCATCGGCTCTTAGAGCCCCCTTTCACGCTGTGCAATCCGCCGCCGTTCGAGGATGATCTTATCGTCCTCGTCGAGTTCGGCGTCTTCTTCCGGGACGGGGTAATCGTTGTTAAAGCAGGCATAGCACATATGATCCGGATTCAGTGCCGGAACACACTGACGCAGCCCCTCCAGGGAGATAAAATGCAGCGAATCCGCCCCGATAAAGTCGCGAATCTCCTCCACCGTCTTAGTCGCGGAGATCAGCTCCTTGCGCACGGAGGTATCGATGCCGTAGTAGCAGGGATCTGTGATCGGCGGGCTGCTGATGCAGACGTGAATCTCGCGCGCCCCCGCGTTCCGAAGGAGACGCACGATCTTCCCGCTCGTCGTGCCGCGCACGATGGAGTCATCCACCATGATGACGGATTTACCCGCGACAACGGAGCGCACGGGGCTCAGCTTCAGCTTGACCGCAGCGTCGCGCTGCTGCTGCGTCGGCTGAATGAACGTGCGCGCAATGTAGCGGTTCTTAATCAGTCCTTCGGCGAACGGAATCCCTGCCTCATAGGCAAAGCCCGTCGCCGCCGTCGTGCCGGAATCCGGCACGGAGATCACAACGTCCCCGCGGAACCCGGACTCACGCGCGAGCATTCGTCCCATGGCAAAGCGCGCCGTATGGACACTCTGCCCATCGATGATGGAGTCCGGGCGCGCAAAATAGATGTATTCAAAGATGCAGGTTGCGATATCCTCGCCGTTCGAAAAGCGGAACGAGCGCACGCCCTCGCCGTCGATGACAACCATCTCTCCGGGCGCAATATCGCGCACAAATTCCGCGCCGCTGACCTCGAGCGCACACGTCTCCGAGGCGAGCACCCAGCTCCCCTCGGGCGAGCGGCCGAGACAGAGCGGGCGGAACCCCTGCGGATCGCGCACACCGATGAGCTTATTCTCCGTCATGATCGTGAGACAGAACGCGCCGCGCACGACCTTTACCGCCTCGAGGATGCGCTCCTCGATCGTCCGGCACTGTGAGCGCGCAATGAGATGGACGAATACCTCGGAGTCGATCGTTGTCTGGAAGACCGTTCCCTGATCCTCAAGCTCGCGGCGAATGATCGCGGCATTCGTCAGATCCCCGTTGTGGGCGAGCGCCAACGCCCCACCCGCATAGTTGACGCGCAGCGGCTGCGCATTCGCGGCGAGACTGAACCCCGTCGTCGCATAGCGGACGTGACCGATCGCGATCTTTGCGTTGTCAAGCTGCGGAAGATGCGCGCCGAACACCTCGCTGACGAGCCCCATGCCCTTTTTGACGTCGATCCAATACCCGTCCGTCAGCGCGATGCCCGCACTTTCCTGTCCTCTGTGCTGGAGCGCAAAAAGACCGAGATACGTCATCTCGGCGACCGGTTCCGTCCCGGAATAGACGCCGTAGATGCCGCACTCTTCCTTCCACTTTGGCTCTTTTAGATACATTGTTCTTATGCTTCTCCCGTCAGTCTGTGAAGCATTTCTTTGTAGGCGTCCTCCACGTTCCCAAGGTCACGGCGGAACCGGTCTTTGTCCAATTTTTCCTTCGTGTCGCTGTCCCAGAACCGGCAGTTATCCGGGGAGATCTCGTCCGCGAGAATGATATGCCCCGCCGCATCCTTGCCAAACTCGAGTTTGAAGTCGATGAGGTCGACGCGCTTTGTCTTGAGGAATTTTGTGAGCACATCATTGACCTTCAGTGAGATGCGCTCGATTTCGTCCAGCTCCGCGTCCGTCGCGATCTTCATCGCACGGATGTGATAGCGGTTGAGCATCGGATCGCCGAGATCGTCGTTCTTGTAGCAGTACTCGATGACCGGAAACGGCATCGGTACGCCCTCCTCGAGCCCGAGCCGCTGTGCGAGAGAGCCCGCGGCGACATTCCGGATAATAACCTCAAGGGGGATGATCGTCAGCTTTTTAACCAGCATCTCGCGCTCGCTCGGCATGGAGATATAATGATGCGCAACGCCCTCTTTGGCGAGAAGGTCAAAAAAGAACGCCGTCATCTTATTGTTCATGATGCCCTTATGCGCGATCGTGCCCTTCTTGGCGCCGTTGCCGGCGGTCGCATCGTCCTTATAATAAACGAGGATTTCGTCGGGACGATCCGTCGCATACATAATCTTTGCCTTGCCCTCATAAAGAGCTTCTTTACGCTCCATTATATCCTGCCTTTCATCATTCCCATATACCACACTGAGCCGCTTCCCGCAGACTCCGTATCAGAGCTGTGCCGCCACGCGTGCCGCCTTTGCCTCAATGTCCAGAACCATCTTCTCACGATAGTCCATCAATGCCTCTGCGATGGAGGCATCATGTATGGCCAGAATCTCCGCCGCAAATATCGCGGCGTTCTTTGCCCCGTTCACCGCCATCGACGCAACGGGCACGCCCGAAGGCATCTGAACTGTGCTGAGCAGTGCGTCCATACCGTTCAGCGGCGTTGCATTTACAGGCACGCCGATCACGGGTTTAATCGTATAGCTCGCCACCACCCCCGCAAGATGCGCGGCAGCTCCCGCCGCGATGATAAATGCGGCAAACTCCTTATTGTGATCCGCTTCCATGACGAAATCACGAACCATCGACGGCGTCCGATGTGCCGAAGCGACCTTGACCACCGGTTCAACGCCGAACTGTTTCAGAAGTTCTACCGCAGGCTTTAGGATCGGCCAGTCGGAATCGCTTCCCATAAGGACTGCTACCTTCATTTTATCAACTCCTTCATGCCCTATGATAGCGAGATTTTTCCGGCATGTCAATAACGCAAAAAAAGGCTTCCATACAACAGTGTCTTTTAACCTAAATACATGATTCATGCGCCCAATCGAAAACAAAAAGGACTGCCGCTTTCGCAGCAGTCCTCGAAAATAGACATTCAAGGTTCCGCAACAACATCATGGAGCGGCTCACCGAAGATCAGCGTATCAATGAGGTCGATGAGCTGATTGATTTCCGGTTTTGAGACCTGACCCGATGCGCCTAGGCTCTCGCCCTTGCGCTTCATCTCTTCGCTGATGAGCGAGGAGAAGAGCACGAGCGGTACCTCCCCGAGGCGGTTGTCTTCGCGTACGAGTTTGAGGAGGCGGTGACCGTCCATCTTTGGCATCTCAATATCAGAGATGATAATGCGCACATGGTTCTCAATGGGACCGTTCTTGCGGGAAAGATCCTGCAGGTAATCCCAGGCGTCCTGACCGTTGCCAAAGTCACGGATGAACTTGTAGCCTGCCTCATGGAGCGTTGTGACAAGCAGGTCACGCAGCAGCTTGGAGTCTTCTGCCACAACAACATGTGCTGTGCCGCGCCGGCTCTTTGCATCTTGATTTGCTTCCGTAACAGTTGTGAGCTTCTGATTAATCTCGGGATTGATCTCCGCGATGATCGTCTCGAAGTCAAGCAGGAGAACGATACGATCCTCCATCTTGATGATGCCGACGACACGCGATCCTTCGCCGACATTCGGCGCGGGCTCCATATTCTTCCACGAGATACGGTGAATGCGATAGACACTCCCGACGAGGAAGCCGATGTCATAGTTGTTGATCTCCGTGACGATGATATTCTGCAGTTCATCAGCCGTTTGGAGATTGAGACAGCGTGCCATGTTGACGAGCGGAATTGCCTTGCCGCGCAGTGTAAACAATCCGTCTACATAGGGGTGTGCCTCGGGCATTGCAGTGACCGGAGCGCGGGTGATAACTTCGCGCACTTTGGCGACGTTGATGCCGTAGTTCACCTTCCCTATGCTGAACTCGACGATCTCAAACTCATTCGTCCCTGTCTCAAGCAGGATACCTTTTTTCTCTTCAGTAACCGTATCTGCCATTTATCTCTCTCCCCCATGCTAAACATTGTTTGCTAAGCTCTGTATTCGCCCTTTGGGAAAAAATTCCTGCCTATCCGACGAAAATTTTCTAGGAGTTTTTATTTTCTTCACATAAACACGTCCATCCGCTGCTCTGAAAGATGCGGCCTTCCTTCAAAAGATGCCCCAGTGCACGCTTAAACGCCGCCTTGCTGATGTGGAAGCGATCACGGATCACCTCGGGCGAGGTCGCATCGGTATAAGGCATCTTTCCGTCGTGTGCCGTCAGCAGCGCGAGGATCGCCGCGGCATCCGCCGTCTGCGCCTGCTCCTTCGGCGGACGCAGGGATGCATTCAGTCTGCCGTCCTCGCGCAGGTAGGTCACGCGCACCGTAATGCGCTCGCCGACACGCGGGCGTACGGGAATCTCCTTGTGGTCAATAAAGACGATATAGCGCTCGTCGGTAAAGAGAAATGCGCCCCGCTCTGTGATGTTGTAGACGGATCCCGTCAGCATATCCCCGACGTGCACCCCCTCGGCGGGACGCGATGCGCGCCGCAGCTCGTCCTCTACTTCCATCGTCACAGCGAGACGACCTGATTTATCCGTGTAGAGCTTCGCCCAGACCGTTTCACCGACCTTCGGGCGTCCGCGCATCCCTGCATAGGGCAGGAAGATGCCGCGCTCCGCACCGACATCAAGAAACGCGCCCTCCTTTGTCACATTAATGACGCGCAGCCGTGCAACCTGCCCCTCCGCCATGCGCGGGATCCGCATACTCGCCGTGAGGCGGCGCTTTGGATCAAGGTATAGAAAGACGCGGATACGGTCGCCGATCTTGACGGGAGTCGTCTGCTGCAAGTTATGCAGAAGAATATCGTCGTTCGTGTTCCCGGTCTCAGCATCAAGAAAGAGCCCCTGCTCGCTTTCGCGCACGGCAAGGAGCTCGGCGACCTGACTCGGTCCGTATTTGCCGCGGCGTGGAGGGCGCACGGTGCGCGTTCCCGTTTCGTCCTGCATGAACGTCTATTCCTCGTACGGCGTCAGCTTCGCGTCGCCCCACAAGCGTTCGAGTGCATAGTACTCGCGCGCTTCCTGCTGAAAGACATGCGCCACCGTATCGCCGTAGTCGAGCAGGACCCACTCGCCCTCGCGATAGCCTTCTTTATGGAGGAAGGAGACGCCTGCTTCTTCGAGCTTTTCCTCAATATTGTCCACAATAGCGCGTACCTGCGTCGCCGTATTTGCAGAGCAAATGACGAAATAATCGTTTGTCGACATCAGCCCACGCATATCCATCGTAACGATGTCACGCGCCTTTTTCTCATCCGCCGCCTTGCAGACGGCAATGCATTTTTCCTGCTCGGTCAAATTCTTTCCTCCTACTGCTGTGTTCCCGCCGTCTCTTCCGGAGGGAACAGCTCCTGAATCACTTCGTCCGTCGCGGCACGATCCATGATCCATACCGTATCGTCGTCACGGGATACCGCCCCCGGAAGCATAATCGTGCGCGGGGGATCGGTACTTAGTTTCCGAATGACGTTTCCTATATGTATGGAGTCGAACAACTCCGCGCTCGTCGTCACGTCGCGCTTTAGAATATCGGCAATCTCCGGCACCTTGGGCAGGGTATCCATACGCAGGAGCTTGGCATAGAACGCCTTGATAAAGCGCTGCTGCCGCTGCGTACGCCCCACATCACCGAGTTCATCGCTGCGGTAGCGCAGATAGTTCTCCGCCGCCCGGCCGTCAAGGTTTTGATACCCCGTCCGCATATGGATGGAAAGCCCCGACTCGGGATCGTCATAGTCCATATCATGCGCAATGTAGACGTCAACACCACCGAGCGCATCCACGATCCGCGCAAAAGTGTCGAGGTCGATCACGACATACTGATGAATGGAGATATCAAACATTTGATTGATTGTCCGCACCATGAGCGGTGCACCGCCGACGGCATAGACGTTCGACAGGCGTGTCTCGCCCCGATCCTGTGCCATCGTCACCCACGTATCGCGCGGGATATTGAGCATCCGTACCTTGCCGGTCGCGTTCTCCATACTGACGAGCAGAATCGCGTCCGCGCGCTTTTCCGGCACATAATCCGCATTTACCGCGTCGTCGAGACCAAGTACAAGCACATTCGTATAGCCGTCGAAGCGCACATCCACCGCGCCGCGGTTCTCTTCCTGACGCACGAGATATGCCTCATACATATCGCGCATATCGCGGTATGCCTGCACGCCCCAGCTGATCAGATAGTAGCCCGCAACCGTGATGCCAACGAGCAGTGCAAGCGTAAAAATCAAACGGAAGAACCCGCGTACAAACGCTATGCGGCGGCGGCGTCTCCGCCGGCGGCGGCGTTTCTCTATGTTCTCGCGTGAATTTTCGCTCGCGAGCTGCGCAGCAAGTTCCTCCGCATCATACCCTTGCATTGCTTCCTCCTCTTCCCCTCTGCCGTCAAGCAAACCGAGCCGCTTTCCCCAAAATCAGCTCATTTCGCGCAGTCACCGTATCCGGATGAATCAGCCCCCCTTTTTGTGCGACAAAGAGAATGGAATCCGTCAGTCCGACAAGCATCATCTCGTCAAGCGGTGCTGTCCGCGCAAGTTCGCGCAGTTTTTCCACCTCGGGATAGGCACGCGACGGTTCGATCATATCGGCAAAGTAGACGATTTTATCAAGTGCCGTCATATTTTCCCCACCGACCGTATGACGCCATATTGCCTGTGCAACGGCAGCATCGTCGACGCCGTAGATCTCATAAACGAGATATGCACCGACATAAGCATGGAGCAGAAGAGGCATCGCCGCCTCGATCTTTCCGATGGGGATCCCGCGCCGCCGTGCCTCGGCGGGGAGCTGCGCCGTCTCATACATGCGCCCGCAGTCATGGAGGAGGCCTGCGATGCGTGCCCGCTCCTCGTTCATGCCGAAGCGGCGCGCGAGCGCAGCGGCAGTATCCGCAACGCCGAGCGAATGCAGGTAGCGGCTTGGACTAAGATGCTGCTCGAGCAGTATGCGCATCTCCTCATAGCTTTTTGTCATGGGCACGGTAAAGCCCCCTTTCCTCAATATAGTGCTCAACTGCGCGCGGCACGAGATAGCGGATCGACATCCCCGCCCGAACGCGCATACGAATCATCGTCGAGGAGATCTCCAAATGCGGCGTCGGCACAACCCGGATACGGCTGCGCTGCTCCGGCGAGAACTGCTCTGCAAGGCGGGATTCATCCAGTTCGACCCCCTGACGCGCCGCTGCGATAAACACACAGGAGCGCAGGAGACGTGCCGGCTCATGCCAGTGATAGAGATCGTTCATGGCATCCGCCCCCGTAATGAAGAACAGCTCCGCATCCCCGAGCTGCTCGCTCAGTGCCGCAATGGTATCGACTGTATAGGAAGGTCCTTCTCTTCTCAGCTCAATATCCGACACAGAGAACGCGGGATTCCCCTCAACCGCACACTGCACCATGAGCAGCCGATCCTCAGCGGGGGCTTCTCCCTTATTCTCCTTGTGCGGAGGGCGTGCCGCAGGGATAAAAATGATCTCGTCCAATGCCGCAGACACACGCACAATCTCTGCGGTAATGAGATGCCCCATGTGAATCGGGTCAAATGTTCCGCCCAAGATACCGATTCGTCTGCTCATATCGTCTCACCTCACAGCGGAGAGGGCTATCAGGACAATCAATGTAAGGAGGAAAAAGGTCGCGGCGGCTTCGATATAATCAAAGGTATCGCGGCGTCCCTTCACACTGTGGACATATTGCCGCAGGGTGCGCAAATATCCGATCATGCGGCACATAATCAAGGGATATCGGCGGGACTGCGCACCTGCCCGTCCCCGTAGACAAGATACTTCGTGCTCGTCAGTGCATCAAGCCCCATCGGACCGCGCACATGAAGCTTTTGCGTGCTGATGCCGATCTCCGCTCCAAAGCCAAACTCAAATCCGTCCGTGAACCGCGTCGAAGCGTTGACATAGACCGTCGACGCATCGACCTCGTGCTGAAACCGATGCGCCGCATGTATATCGTTCGTCACAATCGACTCCGAATGCCCCGTATTATAACGGTTGATGTGCGCGATTGCCGCGGCAATATCCGGAACAACGCGCACCGAGAGGATGAGTTCGCCGTATTCCGTCCGCCAGTCCTCTTCGACAGCGGGGACGGCATCGGGCAAAATCGCAAGCGTGCGCGCGCATCCGCGCAGCTCCACGCCGTCTGCACGGAGGACTTCGGCAAGACGCGGCAAAAATGCCGGTGCCGCATCCTCATGCACGAGCAGGGTCTCCGCCGCATTGCAGACGGACGGGCGGGATACCTTTGCATCGCGGACAATACGCAGCGCAGTCGTAAGATCCGCCGCACGATCCACATAAACGTGACAGACGCCCGCCCCCGTCTCAATAACGGGCACTGTGCTGGACTCCACAATGCGGCGAATCAGCCCCGCACCGCCACGCGGGATAATCACATCGAGCAGCCCTGTCAGATGTGTCATCACGTCAACGGCAGCGCGATCCTTCATCGCCAGCAGCTGAACGGCGCCATGCGGAACCCCGGCCGCATATGCGGCACGCGCGAGTACATCCACTACGGCACGGTTCGAACGCAGCGCATCGGAGCCGCCGCGCAGGAGAACCGCATTGCCGGACTTTATGCACAGCCCGACAGCGTCGGACGTCACGTTTGGGCGGGCTTCGTAGATGATGCCGATCACACCGAGCGGGACACGCAGACGCCGAATCTCCAGCCCGTTCGGGCGGCGCACGGAGAAGTCCTCGCGTCCTAATGGATCGGGCAGACCGGCAGTCAGCCGCAGCCCCTCCGCCATCCCCTCAATACGCGCGTCATCGAGGTGCAGACGATCCAAATAGGAGGACTTCATGCCTGCCGCCGCAGCCTCCTCCATATCCGCCGCATTGGCCTGCAAAATCACCGCACGGCAATCCGTCAGCGCCTGTGCCATCGCGCAGAGCGCATCATTGCGAATGCCCGGCGGCAGCGCGGCAAGCGGATAGGACGCCGCCTTTGCCGCTTCCGCCTGTGTGTGAATCTCCTGCTCGATCGTCATAGCCCGCTCCTTACACCATCAGCACCATATTATCCCGATGAATGATCTCCTCATGCACCGCATCCGGTACAAGCGCAGGAAAATCCGATGCCCGGTGCCCCATCAGCCGCGCAATATCCGCCGCACCATAGGCGGCGATGCCGCGCGCAACCTCCTGTCCCTCGGGTGAAAGTACACGCACCGTATCGCCGGCAGAAAACGTGCCGCAGACATCCGTCACACCGACTGCGAGGAGACTAGCGCCGCCGCGCATCGCCCGGAGACATCCGGCATCAACGCGCAGTTCCCCCGCGAGATGCCTGCCAAAAGCGAGCCAGCTCTTGCGCGTGCGCAGATGCGCCTCACGCGCCGGGAACACCGTGCCGATCCGGGCTCCGCTCAGAATCCCGCGGATCATTCCGTCGTCGTCCCCGCGCGCAATGATCATCGTCACGCCCGCATTCTGCGCGATCTTTGCCGCCTCGATTTTCGTCTGCATACCGCCCGTCCCCTGCGCCGATCCGGCACCGCCTGCCAGCCGCTCAATCGCGGGCGTGATCTCCGGAATCTCATCCATCAGCTCTGCCGACGCGTCTGTACGTGGATTCGCCGTATAAACGCCGTCAATGTCCGACAGGATGATCAGGGCATCCGCGTCGACGAGCGCCGCGACCACTGCAGAGAGCGTATCGTTGTCGCCGATCTTGATCTCATCCACGGCAACCGCATCGTTCTCATTGATCACCGGAACAACCCCCATCGCGAGCAGTTCCAAGAGTGCGCGGCGCGCGTGCATATACTGATGATGCCGCGCGGCATTCTCCTTCGTGAGCAGCACCTGCGCCATGGTGCGCCCATACTCATGGAAAAACTTCTCATAAATATGGAGGAGCGCCCCCTGTCCGATCGCGGCGAGCGCCTGACGCGCAGGAACACTCTGCGGACGCTCTTTCATGCCGATGGAGGACATGCCCGCCGCAATCGCGCCCGACGTGACGAGCAGAATATCCTTCCCTTGATTTGCCTCGTCGATCAGCTCTCGGACAAGATGCTCGATGCGGCACAGATTCATCCCGCCCGCAGGATGCGTGAGCGTGCTCGTCCCCACTTTGACGACGATGCGTTTCGCTTCACGCAGACGCACGCGCGTATTCACAGCTCAATCCTCGGTTGATCAAAATTTCGACGGAACAGCAGCCCATTCCTGCCGATGACCTGCACAAGATTTGCATCGGCGCGCTCCGCGAGCATCGTGATCGCATCGACGGGCTCGTCGGGCGCATTTTGCAGGACGCGCACCTTGATGAGCTCGCGCTTCTTGATCGCCTCGCGCGCCGAGGTGACGACCGCAGGGCTCACGCCCTCCTTGCCGATCATCACAACGGCGTCCTCCGTCATGCCGAGGGAGCGCAGTTTACGAGTCTGCTTACTCGTCAGCGAATTGCGCAGCAAATGATTTCCTCCCTTAGTCCTGATAGTCGAACGCCATATCGCCGATATGAACGGTCATGCCCTCTTTGATGCCGCGTGCGCGCAGTTTTTCATCCAGTCCCTTGAGACGCCAGATGTACTGGAACCGCCGCACAGCCTCGTCGTTGTTGAAATTCGTCATCGCGACGAGCTTTTCGAGCGCCTTCCCGGAAACGATGAAATCCCCCGCGTCGTTGCGCGAGATCGTCACCTTCTCATCGTCCTCGGCGTTTTGATCGTAGACAACAACGTCCTCTTCCTCCGTTTCCGGCTCCGGGATATAGGCGTCAAGCCACGCCGCAACGCGATCGATGAGCTCCTGCACGCCCGCGCGCGTCGCCGCGGAGATCTCAAAGAACTCCAGCCCTTCGCGCTCCGCCAGTTCCCGCAGACGCGGCAGATGGTCTGCCGCGGAGGGCAGGTCGATTTTGTTCGCGACGAGGATCTGCGTGCGCCGCGCGATCTTTTCGCTGTAGCGCGCCAGCTCCGCATTGATCTTATGATAGTCCTCGACAGGATCGCGCCCCTCGATGCCCGAGGCATCGACGATGTGCAGGATGAGACGCGTCCGCTCCACATGGCGCAGGAAGTCATGTCCGAGCCCCACGCCGTCTGCCGCGCCCTCGATGAGCCCCGGAATGTCAGCCATGACGAAGCTCTTCTCATAGTCCGTCTGCACGACGCCGAGCACGGGCGTGAGTGTCGTAAAGTGGTAGTCGGCGATCTCCGGGCGCGCCGCCGAACAGGACGCGACGAGACTGGATTTCCCGACGCTCGGATAGCCGACAAGCCCCACGTCCGCGAGCAGCTTCAGCTCGAGGACGAGTTTGCGGCTCTCCCCCGGCTCGCCGAACTCCGCGAACGTCGGCGCACGGTTCGCTGCGTTTGCGAATTTCGCATTCCCGCGTCCGCCGCGCCCGCCGCGGACAATGACCGCCTCCGTATCGATCTCGGCGAGATCGGCGAGCACTTCGCCCGTCGTCTCGTCCGTCACGATCGTACCGGGCGGGACGTTCACATAGAGCGGCGCGGCATTCCTGCCGTACTGATTCTTGTACTCGCCGTTCTCGCCGTTCTTCGCCGTGAATTTCCGATGAAAGCGGAACGAGAGGAGCGTATTCAGATTGCGGTCGGCGCGAAAGACAACATCGCCGCCGCGCCCGCCGTCACCGCCCGAAGGGCCGCCCTTGGGCATGAATTTCTCATGGCGGAACGCGGACTTTCCATGTCCGCCGTCCCCCGCCTTTACCGTGATATGCGCGCGGTCTATAAACTGCATACGTCCCCCTATAGAAAAGAGCCTGCACCCCTCGGTACAGGCATCCGCATATTTAGTGCAAATTAAACAGCGGCCTCCGCAAGCGGATACACACTGATCTGACGCTGATGGCGCCCCTTGCGCTCAAAAGCGACCTTGCCGTCAATCTTCGCAAAGATCGTATCGTCCTTGCCAATGCCGACATTATGTCCCGGATGGAAATGCGTGCCGCGCTGACGAACGAGAATGCTGCCCGCCGTCACATGCGTGCCCGCCTGTTCCTTCACGCCGAGACGCTTCGAATGGCTGTCACGACCGTTGCGCGTCGAGCTTACGCCCTTCTTATGTGCAAAAAGCTGTAAATCAAACGAGAACAATATGTTCACCCCCTAATTTCATGAATTTTTATACCCTTTGGGCTGATCTTCTCAATCTCCGCAAGCCCCATATACATGGTACGCAGGATCGCCTCTGTGCATTCGTCCGGCGGCGCATCGAGCCGCATATCGAGATTCCCGCTCGCTATGTCATAAGTGACGGCGCGATGCAGATGCTCCATTATGCCGAGAAGCGCGGACTGCGTGAGCGCCGATACGCCGGCACAGACAATATCCTGTCCATGCTCCGCCGTTCCGCTGTGTCCTTTGACACGACAGCCCGTGATTTGCCCTCTGTGATTGGTGAAAATATCGACCGCGATCACAAAGATTATGCCTCGATCTTCTCGATGACCACCTTCGTAAACGGCTGACGATGCCCCTGACGCTTGCGGTAGTTCGACTTTGCCTTGTACTTAAAGATCAAAATCTTCTTGCCTTTGCCGTGCGCCGCAACCTTGCCCGTGACCTTTGCCCCGGCAACCGTCGGACGACCGACCTTGACGTCGCTGCCGCTCACAACCGTCAGAACCTCATCAAAAACGACGGCTTCGCCCTCGCCCGCCTCAAGCTTCTCCACGAAAATGGTATCGCCCTCCGCGACCTTGTACTGCTTGCCGCCTGTCTTTACGATTGCATACATGAAAACACCTCCCTATATCGTTACTCGCCGGCTGCGGTTCGAAATTTCCGGTTTGGACATTCCGATTTGAGACCTCGCCGTGCGGTTGGGAACGGGCACATGCCCGAACACGCAGGAATACCTACGTCAAAGCATATTACCATACTCTCTATGCGCTGTCAATAGCGATGCCGCGCGATGCGAAAATATTAACACGCGGTGGTGCTGCACAAAGGCATATAGCGCTTTTTACTTTTCCTCAAGGAGTTGTACCAACTCGTCATAGTCGTGTTTGAGCTGGTCATATTCGTCCATCATCTGCAGGACGGTCAGGGCGGCGATCCGCTTCACATCAAAGCTCCGCACGCGGCGGGACATCTCCTTGATGCGGCGGTCGCCCTCCGCCGCGAGACGCTTGAGACGCGCAGGGTCGTCTGTCTTAAGCTGATAGGACAGCCCGAACATACTGATGTTGACGCGCTGCATCTCTTTTTTTTCCTCTGCCATGGCTCTCACCGCCTTTTATCCGCGCAGCTGCGCATGAAGCTCCTTCTCCGCCGCCTGCAGGATACTCGAAAATGCGGCGTCCACTTCCTCGTCGGTCAGGGTCTTTTCGTCTGATTGAAAATGCAGGCGGAACGCCATACTCTTCTTGCCGGCATCTACTTGCTTCCCCATATAGACGTCGAAGAGTGTGGCGCTGCGGAAATATTTTCCGCCTTTTTTCGCAATGACACGCTCGATCTCCGCCGCTGAGAGCTCCGCATCGACAAGGACGGCAAGATCACGCGTCGCGGCGGGGTATTTGGGCAGCGGCTCTATCGCGCTCTTCTTTTTGCGGTAACGCATGAGCACGGCGGCATCCATCTCAAAGACGCAGACATTCTGCGAGATGCCAAAGTTCTCCGCGACCGTCGGATGGATCTCGCCGAGTACGGCGACAACCTCGCGCCCCTTCTTAAAGAACGCGGTCTTGCCGGGATGCATGGCAAAATGCGTGCCGGGCTCGACGGTGTATTTCTGCACGCCGACCGCCGCGAGGAACCGCTCGGCAACGCCCTTAATGTCATAGAAGTCGACCATCTCGCCGTTCGTGTCCCACGCGAGGGGGCTGCGCCGTCCCGTGAGGAGTCCCGCAACCATGATGCGCTCCTCTGCGAGCTCTGTGACGGGCAGTTCCTTCGGGAAAAAGACGGGCGCGATATCAAAGAGGCGCAGATCCATGTTCTTGCGCGCGATGTTGCGGGCGGCGTTTTCGAGAATGCTCGTGAGCAGCGTCGTGCGAATGAGCGGATACTCGTCCGTCAGCGGGTTCAAAATCGATATCGCCCGGCGCAGCGGACTGTCCGCAGGAACACAGAGGTGATCGAGCGTCTTTTCACTCGTAAAGCTGAACGAGAGTTCTTCGGTCATGCCGAGCGCGGCAAGCGCATTGCGCATTGTATCAACAAAATCCTGCATCTCGCTCTGATGCCCCTGCAGAACTGCGCCCGCCGGCATCCGCGCCGAGATGTTGTCGTAGCCATAGAGGCGCGCTACCTCCTCGGCAATATCCTCCATGAGGGTCACGTCGCCGCGCCACGAAGGGACGGCGACGCGATAGGTCTCGAGTTCCTGTTCCTCCACGCCAAAGCCGAGAGAGCGGAGCGCCGACGCCATCCAGTCGCCGGGGATATTCGCCCCGATGCGCTCAGCGACAGCGCGTGCGCTGAACGTGAACGCGGCCGGTTCTTTCGGTGCGGGATAAACGTCAACGACACCCTCCGCCACTTTGCAGGCACCCATCTCAGCGAGGAGCTGCGCCGCGCGCGTGACGGCGCGCACCGTCCCCGTCTCGTCCACGCCGCGCTCAAAGCGCCCCGAGGACTCGGAGTGCAGCCCGAGCCGGCGCGCCGTACGGCGAATCGAGGCGCTGCGGAACGATGCCGCCTCGAGTATGACCGAGGTCGTCCCCTCGGTGATCTCTGACTCGAGTCCTCCCATGATGCCCGCAAGTCCCGCGGGCTTTTCGCTGTCGGCGATCACGAGCTCGTCTCCCACAGCGACGCGGGAGGAATCGTCGAGCGTGTGCAGCAGCTCGCCCGCCCGCGCGCGGCGCGCCGTCAGTGTATGCCCCGCAACCGCATCATAGTCGTAGGCGTGGAGCGGCTGACCGAGTTCGAGCATGACGAAATTCGTCACGTCCACGACGTTATTGATGGCGCGAATCCCCGCGCCGCGCAGACGCTCCGTCATCCATGCAGGTGAGGGTGCGACCCTAACATCACACAGGACACGCGCGGAAAAGCGGCGGCAAAGTTCCTCCTCCGCAATATTGATGCTTACGAGATCTGCCGCACGCTCGGCAGACGACTCGACCACCGCGATCTGCGGAAGACGAAGCGTTTTTCCCGTCAGCGCCGCCACCTCGCGCGCGATGCCGACGACACTGAAGCAGTCCGCGCGGTTTGCCGTCAGCTCGAATTCAAGCACCACGTCGTCCAGCCCGAGAGCCTGTGCTGCGGGAATTCCGACGGGCGTGTCCGCGGGCAGGATGTAGATGCCGTTGACCTGCTCCTCGGGCAGCCCCGTCGTGTCGATCGCAAGCTCGCCCGCCGAACACATCATACCGTTCGATGGGACGCCGCGCAGCTTGCCCTTGGAGATCTTTTTCCCGCCCGGCAAGACGGCGCCGACAAGCGCAGCTGGAACAATATCCCCCGCCTGTACGTTCTGTGCGCCCGTTACGATTTGCAGAAGCTCTTCTTTACCGATATTCAGCCGGCAGATACGCAGATGATCCGAGTCCGGATGCGGCGTGACCTCTTCGATGTGCGCCGTGATGACCTTCTCGAGCCCCTCGTCGGCGCGTACGATGCGCTCCACGGGGATGCCTGCCATCGTGAGGCGATCCGCGATTTCCTCCGCCGTCTCGTCAATATCCACATAGTCTTTCAGCCATTTGATGGAAACCTGCATTCTTACGCCTCCTTAGAATTGATGCAAAAACCGCACGTCGTTGTCGTAGAACAGGCGCAGGTCGTCCACACCGTACGCGAGCATCGCGATGCGCTCGATGCCCATACCGAACGCAAAGCCGGAGACGACCGCAGGGTCGTAGCCGCTCATGGAGAGGACGTTCGGATGCACCATGCCCGCGCCGAGGATCTCGAGCCAGCCCGTTCCCTTGCACACGCGGCAGCCCGCGCCCCGGCAGGAGGAACAGGAAATATCAACCTCAGTCGACGGCTCTGTGAACGGAAAGAAACTCGGGCGGAAGCGCACCTTTACATCTTTATCAAAGAGCTGATGCAGGCAGAGTTCAAGCATCCCTTTGAGATCGGCAAAGGAGATGCCCTTGTCGATGACGAGTCCCTCAACCTGCGTGAACATCGGCGAATGTGTCGCGTCGTAGGAGTCGCGCCGGTAGACGCGCCCGGGCGCAATCATGCGGATCGGCGCGTTCGGCTCGCTCTTTTGCATCGTGCGCGCCTGCACAGGTGACGTCTGCGAACGGAGCAGGATGTCCTCGGTGATATAGAAAGAATCCTGCATGTCGCGTGCAGGATGATCCTTCGGCAGGTTGAGCGCCTCAAAGTTGAAATAGTCGGTCTCGATCTCGGGGCCTTCCTCGATGGTAAACCCCATGTTGAGGAAAATTTTCTTGATGCGGTTCAGCGTGATCGTCAGCGGATGGAGATGCCCGACCTCGCCCGTACGCCCCGGCAGCGTCACGTCGATGCGCTCGCGTGCCATGCGCTCCTCGAGTTCCCGATACGAGAGTTCCTCGGACTTTGCCGCGAGCAGTTCCTCGAGCTCTTCGCGTGCCTCGTTAACGATCTTGCCGATGCGCGGACGCTCCTCGGCGACGAGGGCGCTCATGCTGCGCAGGAGGGACGTCAGCTCGCCCTTCTTCCCGAGGAATTTTACGCGGATATCGCCCAGTTCTCCGAGCGACGTTGCCTTCTCCGTAATCGCCGTGCGGGCGCGCTCTCTCAGCTCTTTGATCTTTTCGTCCATATCGTCCTCCTGTATCGCACGGAACCGTGGGTATCTCGCATATATGCTCCGTTTTCTATCGCAAAATTATCAAAAAACAGTTTATCATATTCACACGAAAAAATCTACTTTCTTTAGCTCTCTTCATAGGGGCGCACGCGTAGTGTCAAGCCCCTCTCATCGCAGATTTTACGACAGAGCGCGATCTCTTCCGCATCCTCGACCTTTTCGACAACGGTGAGGATGACGTTCGGCACATAGGGCTTGCAGTGCTCGGCGAAGGTGAGCATAGCTTCGAAGGACTGTATGCCAAATTGCGAGCGCGTAAGAGCGAGATAGCGTTCGGCATTCGATGCGTTGAGACTGATGGAGATGGTATCGAGAATCCCCTTGAACCGCTCTGCAAATTCGCATCCGTGCTCCAGTTCCCCGAGCCCGTTGGAGTTGACACGCGTCGACACATCGGGATGCCGATCCTTCACATAGTGCAGGACGTCAAGCACGGTCTCAAGACGCATCAGAGGCTCGCCGAATCCGCAGCAAACGATCTCACCGACATATTCCCACGGCAGCCGCTCCAGTTCGGAAAGGATTTCCCCCGTACTCGGATCATGCTCCACCCAGAGGGAGGATTCTTTCGCCATCTCCTTCATGCTGCGCAGGCAAAATACGCAGTCACAATTACAGTCGTTTGTGATGTTGACATAGATACTGCGCTTCCCTGTCGGCTGCTCACGCAGGCTCTCCTCTATAGGAAGATAACGCCCTCCCCGATGCGTTGCATAGACGATCATAATATACTCCTAAAACGATACACAGAAATGAGAAAGGAATCGGACGCGCCGCGCGGCGTATCCGATCCCACGATATTTATTAAGTTTGAAAGGCATTACTTGCCGGGTTCGCCCACGATACGAGGGCTTCCTCCATGACAACGGTAGGCGCGAAAATCCCGCGTCACATTGTAAGTTCCGCGAGGTACTCCTCAAAAGGAAGCCCCCAATTCCACGGCAAATTTAACTCCTCCGCATACGTCAGACAATGCCCGATGAAGTCTGCCGCGCGGCGTGCGCCCGTCTCGAGGGGGATGCCGCGCACGAGTGATGCCGCGATGATTGCGGCGAACGCGTCGCCTGATCCCGAGCGGTCGCGGCCGATCTTCTCGTTGTCAAAGGAACGCCCTTTACCAGATTCATAGAGATATGTTTTGATCCGCTCCCCCGCGTGCAGTCCCGTGATAACGACGTCGCGCGGTCCCATCGCTGCAATGTCCGCCGCCATGCGATAGAGTGTCTCGTCATCCGTCCGCCCCTCTGCGGGATATGGGATCCCGAGCAGTTGACATGCCTCCGTAAGGTTCGGCGTCACGACGTCCGCATACGGGATGAGCCGCCGCATTTTCACGCAAAGCGCGGGCGTATAGGAGGAATAGAGCTTGCCGTTGTCCCCCATGACGGGATCGACGACGAGAATCGTCTCCCGCCCCTTGAACCGTGCGATACACTCAAGCACGACGTCAATCTGCGCCTCCGATCCGAGGAACCCCGTCAAAATGGCATCAAAGGTCAGCCCGTTCTCCTGCCAATTCTCCATATAGGGGCGCATACGCTCGGTATAGTCGTCGAGATAGTGATGCGGGAATCCCGTGTGCACGGAGAGAATCGCCGTCGGCAGAGGACATGCCTGCACGCGCATCGCGGAAATAACGGGGAGCTGCACTGTGACCGAGCAGCGTCCAAATCCCGTGACGTCGTTGATGAGGGCGATTCGCTTCTGCCCTGCCATCAGCGGTTGTCCACGCGTTCCGGGACGCGGTCATGCTGCGATAGACGCTCCCATGCGAGCGCTTCGTATTTCGTCCCTGGGATGCCATAGTTCGCATACGGATCAATGGAGATACCGCCGCGCGGGAGGAATTTGCCCTGCACTTCGATGTACTTCGGTGCCATGATCGCGATGAGATCGCGCATGATAACGTTCACAACATCCTCGTGAAAATCCCCGTGATTGCGGAAGCTGACAAGGTAAAGCTTCAGCGATTTGCTTTCCACCATGCGCTCGGCGGGCATGTAAGAGATGTAAATCGTCCCGTAGTCCGGCTGCCCGGTGATGGGACAGAGCGTCGTGAACTCGGGGCAGTTGAACCGCACCCAGTAATCATGATCCGTATGTTTATTCGCAAAGGTTTCCAGCACCTCGGGCGTATAGTCGTAGCCGTAGTCGGTACGCTGCTCACCAAGCAGTGTCAAACCTTCCTGTGTCTTTTCTCTTGCCATTACAACCCCAAGAACTTTTTCTCAAACGCCTCCTGCGGCTCCGGACGTCCGAAGAGATACCCTTGTATCGTATCCGTCTTGCAGATCTTTACGAGACAGTCGTACTCCTCGGGACGCTCCACGCCCTCGATGCAGGTCGTCATGCCGATGCTGTGACAGAGATCCACCGTATACTCGACGAGTTTCTGATCAAAGTGGTTTTCCAGAATCCGAATGACGAATGCACGGTCGATCTTTACGATGTCGCAGTTGAGATTTTTCAGTGAAGCGAGCGAGGAATACCCTGTTCCGAAATCGTCCATCGCCACCTTGATACCGTGACTGCGAAACGCGTCAAACCGCGCGTTGACAAATTTCATATCGCCGACAATCTTGCTCTCAGTCAACTCGAGAACAACGGAATCGGGCGGCATATCGTGCCGCTTCAGACAGTCGTCAATGAATTCGAGGAAGGATAGATCCTTAATCTGCTCATAGCTCATATTGACGCTCATGCTGAAATTTGGAATGCTCCGCCGCCATTCCTTGCACGTACGCAGCGCCTGTTCAAAGATCCAACGGCCTACAGGTACGATGGTCTTTGTTTCCTCAAGAATCTTGATGAACTCCATCGGCGCAACCATGCGGCCCTTGCTGTTCTTCCAGCGGAGCAGCGTCTCCGCACCGACGATATGCCGGTCGTCTCCCGCCACCTGCGGCTGGAAGTAAAGCTCAAAGTTCCGGCAGCCCGCCTTGACATCCTGAAGGATCTGCTCCTGTATCGTCAGGGAGCGCAGCCAGCGGTTATAGACTTCCTTTGAGAACGCACTGAGCCGGTTCTTCCCGCCCGACTTTGCAGCGTCGAGCGCCGCCTGCGCGTATTTGTGCAGGATGAGCGGATCGCGCGCGGACTGCGGATAGAACACCATGCCCGCAGAGACAGTCACGATGTACTGCCGCCCGTCGTAGACCTGTGGATGTGCAAACTCGCGCTGCACACGGATAAAGAACTCCGTCAGCATCTCCTCGTCCGCATCGGGGTAAATGAGTCCGAACTCATCACCGTCGAGGCGATAAAGGGAGAGTCCGCGCGGAATATTTTGCAGAATACGCTCCGAGATCTGACGCAGGATAATATCGCCGACCTCGTGGTTGAACGCTTCGTTGACCGTGCGGAAATTATCAACGCCCATAACGAGGAGACCCCCGCCCCCGCCGGTCTCGCGTGCCGTACGAAGTGCCGCCGTCAGATCCTCGACGAACTGATAGCGGTTGAGAAGCCCCGTTACGGAGTCTGCAGAGTTGCGCCGTGCGAGCTGACTGATCGTTCCGGCAAAGAGATTCGGCGTGCCGTCTTTCGCAAGACCAATCTTTCCTTTGAGACGCAGCCACGAGAGATTCCCCTTTGCGTCGCGCATACGGAAATCAAGCTGCCGCTCCCTGCCTTCGGTCAGGCTGTTCACCGAGGCAAAGAGCGAAGCGAGAGGCTTACGATCCTGCATATAAACAAAGGGCCCAAGAACTCCGCTGATATTCTCGAGCGTCTCCGCGGGGAGATCGTATGCCCGCACAAAACTAGGTGAGGCAAGGAAAATGCCCTCCACCGGATCCATCATAAATGCGTAGTCAGAGGTCGTATTTTTCATCAAATCGTAGATGAATTTATGCTCTTTAAGCACGGGGCTCAACGTGATCCTCTTCTTCCCGCTCATAAATCCTGCCTCGCTTTTCTATCCCGAACCGATACCCATAGTTATTTCTCATTATTATATTACGGATCGCCGCTTCATGCAACCGTTCAACAGTATATCCCCTTGCCGGATATTAATAAAAGTATATAATTAAGCCTTTTTTCCTAAAAAGTTTTACAAAAACCTTGAAAAAAATGTATTCTCTGATATGATGGAAACAACGGAACATAAAATCGTATTCTAAGGGAGGCTCACTTATGGGTATTATTGAATTGACGGAGGAGACATTTGATGCCGAGGTTTTGCAGGACAAGAAATTTGTGATCGTCGATTTTTGGGCGTCGTGGTGTACGCCCTGCCGGATGCTGGCGCCGATCTTGGAGGAAATTGCAGATGAGTACCCGAATATTAAGGTCTGCAAGCTGAATGTGGACGACGCTCCGAATATCGCCGAAAGATACGGTATCATGAGTCTCCCTGCCCTCCTATTTTTTGATTCCGGAGAGATTATAAACGAATCCATCGGTCTTGTCTCGAGAGAAAGGGTGCTTTCCTTCCTGCCCAAATAATCCCCATACGATACGCCCCCCAATTGACGCATACAACAAAAAGGGGCTGTAACGAAATAGTGTTTTTACACAATTTCGTTGTAGCTCCTTTTTCTATATGAAGTAAGAAACACAATATGTAGTGTATTTACCAAATACTAAACGCAACAAAACAGGTATCTGAATGTGATACCTGTTTTGTTGTGGGCATTTCGTTACAGCCCCTATATCTTTATTCAACAAATATGCGCTGGCGAACACACTCATAAAGAATCACCGCAGCCGCAGCAGAGACGTTCAGCGATTCCACCGGTCCAAACATGGGGACATAGACACGCCGCGCACGTGCAAGAATCGCAGACGACACACCGTTCGCTTCATTCCCAAATACAACGGCGGTCGTTTTGGTGAAATCCGTATGAATATGTTCCTGCGCCATGTCATCACATGCGGCAGCGTAAAGGTTCAGCGACCGCTCTTGCGCCCACTGCAAAAAATCTTTTTCTTCGACGCCCTGAGCAACATTCAAATAAAAAAGGCCGCCCATCGCCGCGCGCACAACTTTATTATTGTAAATATCCGCGCAGCCGCGCAGGAGGACAATTCCACTTGCCCCGGCAGCAACGGCCGTGCGCAGAATCGTTCCGACATTTCCCGGATCCTGCACGCGATCAAGAACGACATAAAGAGGATGAGGCTCATTAGAACACGGCCGCATAAACCTCTTCAACGGTGTTCCCGGATCACGTTCTGCAATGAGAAGAACCCCCTGCGGCGTATCGGTATCCGAGAGCGCGGCACATAGTTCATCTGAAATAAGATAGACAGGCGTCCTCCGCTCACACAATTTCTCGACGAGCTGTGCGGCAGCCAGGCTTTCACCGCCGCGATCGGTAAAGAACGCAAAGCGTATGCGCCACTCGGACTGCATTATTGATTCGGCAAGGCGCAGCCCCTCCACCGCGAAGAGCCCTTCTTTTTTCGCTCGCTTCGGCATATGCACAACAGCGTGGGCAAGGCGTACAAGCCTGTTGGATTTGCTTGTGATGCGTTCAAGTTTTTTCATGTTAAAAAAGCGTCCGATGAATCTATCGACTCATCGAACGCACTCCCGTCTTATTGATTTTCCTTCGCCACGGCGACGAGCTGCGTAAATGCAGCCGCATCTGCAACGGCAAGATCGGCGAGCATCTTGCGGTTGACCTCGACGCCTGCCTTCGTCAGGCCTGCGATCAGACGGCTGTACGATATGCCGTTCGCACGTGCAGCGGCATTGATACGCGCGATCCAGAGACGTCGGAACGTTCCCTTCTTCGCACGGCGGTCGCGGCGGGCGTAATAGAGCGCCTTCATGACTGTCTCATTGGCCTTCTTAAACTGCTTGCTGCGTGCGCCGCGGTAGCCCTTGGCGAGCTTTAGGATCTTTTTATGACGACGATGCGCTGTGACACCGCTCTTTACTCTTGGCATTGCGATTCCTCCTGTTTCCTACCCATCAGACTTGGGTTTTCATATATGCCCCAATTATGCGTAGGGGAGCATCTTGCGGATACGCTTGTAATCCGACGTATCGGCGAGCGCAGCTTTGCGCAGATTGCGCTTGCGCTTCGGGGACTTCTTCTCGAGAATGTGCCTCTTGTATGCCTTGTTGCGGCGGAACTCGCCGCTCCCCGTGGCGGTAAAGCGCTTTGCAGCTGCGCGGCGCGTCTTAATTTTTGGCATCGTCGTTTCCTCCTTTATCTTCCTGCTTCGCGGGCTTTGACACCTTGGCGGGCTTCTGCGCCTTCGGGGAGAGAATCATGGTCATGTTCTTCCCCTCCAGCTTTGCCCCGCGCTCGATGCTCACGAGGTCTCCCATCCGCTCGGAGACGCGATCCAGAACCACGCGCCCGAGTTCCGGATGGGAGAGCTCTCTTCCGCGAAACATGATCGTCACTTTGACCTTGTTGCCCTCTTCGACGAAGCGAAGCGCATTTTTCAGCTTCACATTGAAATCATGCTCGTCGATGTTCGGACGGAGCTTGACCTCTTTGATGCTGATGGTCTTTTGCTTCTTTTTCGCTTCTTTCTCGCGTTTCTGCTGCTCATAGCGGAATTTCCCAAAGTCCATGATGCGGCAGACGGGCGGTCTTGCGTTGGGCGCAACCTCGACCAAATCAAGATGTTGTTCCTCCGCCATGCGAAGTGCCTCGATCGTCGGCATAATGCCGAGCTGTTCCCCCGCCGCACCGGTGACACGCACCTCGCGGATTCGGATTTCCTCATTGATTCGCAAAGATTCCCTGCTTATGGCAAGAACACCTCCTGTTTTGGATGCACCGCAGTGCCATCCGGCAATAGAAAAGGGCGGCATAAAGCCACCCTAAAAAGTTCCATATCGACCCGCCGGACATCTTTGCCCGCAGGTGAGAAGCGGTGGCTTCTGCTTTCAACAAAAGGCATGTTATCACAATTTACCGTTGTTGTCAATACTCGGGCGAGCGCTCGGCGATCTTTTTCTCTACAAACGCGATGAAGTCGTCCGCGGACATGACCGTGCTGTCCTTCTCGCCGTACTTGCGCAGGGCGACGGTACCGGATTCCTGCTCCTGATCGCCGACGACGAGCGTGTAGGGCGTCTTTTTGACCTGACTCTCGCGAATCTTATACCCCGTCTTTTCGTTGCGGTTATCCACTTCTACGCGGATGCCGCGGTCGAACATGCGCTTGCGCAGCTCTTCTGCGTACTCTGCATGGCGCTCGGTGATGGGCAGGATGCGTACCTGCACGGGCGTCATCCACACGGGGAACGCCCCCGCGAAGTTCTCGATGAGGATACCGATGAACCGCTCAATCGAGCCGTAGACGACGCGATGCAGCATGACGGGGCGGTGTTTCTCCCCGTCCTCACCGACATAGGTCAGGTCAAATTTCTCCGGCAGGCTCATGTCGAGCTGGATCGTGCCGCACTGCCATGTACGACCGATCGAGTCGCGCAGGTGGAAGTCGATCTTCGGCCCGTAGAACGCGCCGTCGCCCTCGTTGACGATGTAATCGAGACCGCGGTTCTCGAGCGCTTTTTGCAGACCACTTGTCGCCAGCTCCCACATCTCGTCCGAACCCATCGAGTCGTCGGGGCGCGTGGAGAGCTCCGCCTTGTACGAAAGCCCGAACGTGCGGTAGACCTCGTCAAAGAGGTCGATCGTGTGCTGAATCTCGCCCTCGATCTGCTCCGGCGTGACGAAGAGATGCGCGTCGTCCTGCGTGAAGTTCCGCACGCGGAAGAGTCCGTGCAGTGCACCGGAGAGCTCATGCCGATGGACGAGACCGAGTTCGGCGAGCCGCAGCGGCAAGTCGCGGTAGCTGTGGAGCTGCGAGCGATAGACGAGCATACAGCCGGGGCAGTTCATCGGCTTGATCGCATAGTCCTCTTCGTCGATTTGCGTCGTATACATATTTTCGCGATAGTGGAACCAGTGACCGGACGTCTCCCACAGTTTACGGCTGAGAATGACCGGCGTGCTGATTTCACTGTACCCGTAGCGGCGATGCACTTCGCGCCAGTAGTTCAGGAGTTCATTGCGCAGGATCATGCCGTTCGGATGAAAGAACGGGAATCCGGGTCCCTCTTCATGCAGGCTAAAGAGATCGAGCTCGCGCCCAAGTTTCCGATGGTCGCGCTTTTCCGCTTCCTCAAGCATATGGAGGTACGCGTCGAGTTCTTCCTGCTTTTCGAACGCCGTTCCGTAGATGCGCTGGAGCATCTTATTCTTCTCGCTGCCGCGCCAGTACGCGCCCGCGATGCTCTGGAGCCTCAACGCCTTGACCTTGCCCGTTGAGAGGACGTGAGGCCCTGCGCACAGATCGGTGAACTCCCCCTGCGTATAGGTCGAGATCGTCACGTCCTCGGGCAGATCCTCGATCAGCTCGACCTTATAGTTCTCGCCCTTCTCCCTGAAGTAGGCGATCGCTTCGCTGCGCGGAATCTCGCGACGTTCGAGCTTGAGATTCTCCTTGACGATCTTCTTCATTTCCTTTTCGATGTCGCGCAGATCGGCATCCGTAAGCCGATGCTCCATGTCAAAGTCATAGTAGAAGCCGTTCTCGATCGCAGGACCGATCGCGAGCTGCACATGCGCATCTTTATAGAGACGCTTCACCGCCTGCGCCATGATGTGCGAGCAGGTATGGCGCAGGGCAAGTCGGCCGCCCGCATCCTCAAAGGTGAGTACCTGAAACGCCGCGTCCTTCGTCGCGGGCGTCATGAGATCGACCGTTTTGCCGTCGAGGCTTGCCGCCAGTGCTTTTTTCGCGAGCGAATTGCTCATCTGTTTCACGACGTCCAGTAATGTCGTTCCGTGCTCCACCTCGCGAACAGATCCATCCGGCAGTGTCAGCTTTACCATAGAACGCTCTCCTCCCAATATGCATACAAGAAAAGCCCTGCCCCGTGGGATAGGAAATCCTATCCCGCTAGGGACAAGGCCGTTATAATTCCACCCTATTTGGTAACGCCATTATAAGACGCATACGCGGGTGTGTCAAGGGATTTATGCTCCGCCATTGCCTGCAGCTGCTCGGGCGGATCAATCATCGGAATGCGCAGACGGCGTCCTGCATAGAGCGCGGCATCGGGCGGCAGCCCATTGATCTCGATGATGGCTTCCTCGAGCTCCCGCGCCATGCTCTCCTTTGTCGTGTACTTGCGTGCAATCGTCCAGACGCTGTCGCCTCTCTCCACCGAGATCTCCATGAACTCTGACGAGCGCAGATAGGGATTCGTCAGATGAAGCGACGATACGACCATCCATATGAGTGTAAAAAGGCTGAGTGTAAGACCGATGCGTTTCATAGATATCCCTCCGTCCGGATTATTTTCGCATATATATTCCCAAAACTTTTGTTCGGATATAATATATCACAGAAAACCTGTTCGGTCAATAGTTTTAGGAACATATTTTTCGCGTTTTTTTGTTCGTGAAACATGTTTTTGAAAAATAAAAAGAGCGGCTGCAAAAACGCCTTTCACGTCAATGCTGTCGCTCTATGATATTTCAGTACGTGTACTCTGCCGCAGCTTTATGCTCTTTTACAGGTGCAGCATTCTCGGGACGCCGCTCTTTCGCCGTTGCAAGCATGAGCTTGATGCGGTTGAGCTGGTTGACCTCGCTCGAGCCTGCGTCGCAGTCGATCGCGGTGATGTTCGCGCCGTGATAGGCTTTGCGCAGGTCGTGCATGACGCCCTTGCCCGTGATGTGGTTCGGCAGGCAGCCGAACGGCTGGAGGCAGATGACGTTCGGGACGCCCTCTTCGATGAGCTTGACCATCTCGCCCGTGAGGAACCATCCCTCACCCGCCATGTTGCCGAGACTGACATGGCGCGCGGCAAGCTCGGCGGTGTGGTCGATGGACTGCGGCGGGCGGAAGTGGCGGCTCGATTCGAGTGCTTTGCGCATGGGGGCACGGAAGAACTCGATGACCTTGATGAACATGCGTCCGAAGAGCCTATCCTTGTACGAGCCCGCGAGCAGTTTGTGCTGCGCGATGGGGTCGTACGCGGAGTAGAGGAAGAAGTCGATGAAATCGGGCATGATGACCTCCGCGCCCTCGTTCATGAGTACGGTCTCGATGTCGTTGTTCGCAACGGGGTGGTACTTGACGAGGATTTCGCCGACGATGCCGACCTTTGGCTTCCAAAGATTTTCGTCGATGGGGATATGGTCGAAGTCGCGCACGATGTCCTTCACCGTGCGGCGGAACTTAAAGATATTGCCGTGCTCGAGTTCGTCCTTAGCGCGCGCCATCCATTTGTCAAATGCCGCCTGCGTCGCGCCTTTGACGCGCTCGTACGGCATCATGCGGTTGCGAACATTCATCAGGAGATCGCCGTAGACGGCTGCCTTCACCGCGTCGACCATCATCTCGCGGCTGAACGAGAACGAATCGGTCTCCTCCGGGAGTCCGCGCACGGCAAAGACGGCGACGTTCGGGAATCCCGCGTCGCGCAGCGCCTTGCGCAGGACGCCGAGGTAGTTCGTCGCGCGGCATGCACCGCAGGTCTGAAAGAGCGCGATGCTCGTGTGGTCGGCATCGCACATCCCCGCCTTGAGCGCGGAGATGAGCTGTCCGATGACGACGATCGCGGGATAGCACATGTCGTTGTGGACGTAGCGCAGTCCCATGTCGATCGCCGCTTTGTCCGGCATCGGCGGGATGACGACGTTGTAGCCGTGCTTGCGCATGGTCGTTTGGAACAGGTTGAAATGGATCGGCGCCATCTGCGGGGCGAGGATGGTGTGCGTCTTTTTGCAGTCCTCGGTAAAGCGCGGACGCTCGATGACGGGCGCCTCGTGGTAAACGGGCGTCTCGCGGCGTGCGAGCGCGGCGATGAGCGAGCGCAGACGAATCCGCGCCGCGCCGAGGTTCGACACCTCGTCGAGCTTGATCATCGTGTAGATGCGCTCGTGCGACTCGAGAATTTCGCGCACCTCGCTCGTGGTGAGGGCGTCGAGTCCGCAGCCGAACGAACTGAGCTGGATGAGCGTGACGTTCGGATGCTCCGCGACGAACTGCGCCGCATGGTAGAGACGCGCGTGGTAGCTCCACTGGTTGACGACCTGCAGACGGCGTTTTTGCACGGGGATATGGTAGACCGCGTCCTCGGAGAGGATGGGAAGTTTGTACGACTGTATCATCTCGGGGATGCCGTGGTTGATCTCGGGATCGACATGATAGGGACGCCCCGCAAGGAGAATCGCATGCTCGCCCGTCTTCTCGATGCGGTCGAGGATCTGCTGTCCGTAATCGCGCACATCCTGCCGGTACTGCGCGATCTCGGCGTAGCCCGCGTCCACGGCGGCGGCGATCTCCTTCTTGCCGATGCCCTCGATCTTGCCGAACTCCTCCGTCAGACGCTCGATCATGCGCTTGCGGTCGTTGATCGGGAGGAACGGCTGGAGGAAGCGAATATTCTTCTCGCGCAGGATGTCCATGTTACCGCGGATGTTCTCGGCGTAGGACGCGACGATCGGACAGTTGAAATTGTTCGCTCCGCTGCCGGGCTTGTCGTCCATATTGTGCGGCTCGCAGGGGTAGAATATCGTCGTGACGCCCTTTTCGACGAGGTCGACGATGTGCCCATGCGCGAGCTTCGCGGGATAGCAGAGCGAGTCCGACGGGATCGTCGCCATGCCCTTATAAAAGAGCTGGGGTGAGGATTTCCCGGAGAGAACGACGCCGTAGCCGAGCGTGTCAAAGAACGTGAACCAAAACGGATAGTCCTCGTACATGTTGAGCGTGCGAGGAATGCCGATCTTGCCGCGGCGCGGGTCTGCAGGCGATTTGTAATGCTTGAACACGCGGCGGTACTTGAACTTGTAGATGTTCGGCGCGTCCTCCTCGTGTTTTTCGCCGCCGATGCCGCGCTCGCAGCGGTTGCCCGTGAAGTAGCGCTCGCCGTTCGGGAACTGCTGCATGGTGATGAGGCATTTATTCCCGCATTTGCCGCAGCGGTAAGAGCTCGTCTTGGTCTCGAAATTCCCGAGCTGCTCCGCGCCGAGCAGCGTCGACGTCTCTGTCCCCGTCTCGAGCGCGAGAATCGCCGCGCCGTATGCGCCCATCAGTCCCGCGATGTCGGGGCGGATGACGTCCTTGCCGAGGATGTTTTCTAGGGAGCGCAGAACGGCGTCGTTGTAGAACGTGCCGCCCTGCACGACGATCTTGTCGCCGAGGGTCGATACGTCCTTGAGCTGCATGACCTTAAAGAGCGCATTCTTAACGACCGAAAGAGCAATGCCCGCCGAGATGTCGGCGACCTCCGCGCCCTCCTTCTGCGCCTGTTTGACCTTTGAGTTCATAAAGACGGTGCAGCGCGTGCCGAGATCCACGGGAGCTTTAGCATCAATCGCCTTTGCCGCGAACTCGCCGGGCGTCAGATGCAGTCCCTCGGCGAAATTTTGAATAAAGGAGCCGCACCCCGCCGAGCACGCTTCGTTCAGCGTGATGTTGCCGACGCTGCCGTCCTGCACGAAGAAGCACTTCATATCCTGACCGCCGATGTCGAGCACGAAGCTGACATCGGGGCAGAACTCCTGCGCCGCGCGCAGATGGGCAAAGGTCTCGACCTCGCCGCCGTCCGCGTGGAGCGCCGCCTTGACGATCGCCTCGCCGTAGCCCGTCGTCATTGCCCCCGCAATATGCGCACCCTCGGGCATAACGGCGTAAAACTCGCGCAGGGCGCTGATGACCGATTGGAGCGGCGAGCCGTGATTGCTGCCGTAGGACGTGTAGAGGAGCTGCTTGTCGCTGCCGATCGCGACGAGCTTCGTCGTCGTCGAGCCTGCATCGATGCCGATGCAGATCGCGCCGCGGTAGTCCGCAAGCTCCGCGCGTTTTACCTTGTCGCGGTCATGTCGCGCCTTGAACGCGGCGTAGTCCGCCGCATCGCGGAACAGTGTAAAGTCCGCTGTCCGCGTCTCGGCTGCCGCCGCCTCTTCCGCACGCGCAATACACTCCTGCATCTCCCGCATATCAATCGCCCGGGCATCATCCGAGAGCGCCGCGCCGACCGCGACGAAATAATTGCCGTAATCCACATCGACGACGTGATCCGCGTCGAGTTTCAATGTCTCGATAAAGCGTCTTTTCAGTTCGGGGAGAAAGTGCAGAGGTCCGCCGAGGAATGCGACATTGCCGTCGATGGGGCGTCCCTGCGCGAGGTTGCCGATGGTCTGGTTGACGACCGCTTGGAAGATGGAGAGTGCAATGTCCGCTTTCTCCGCGCCGTCATTCATGAGCGCCTGTATGTCAGTCTTGGCGAATACGCCGCAGCGCGAAGCGATGGCGTAGACGCGCTTGCCCTTCTCGGCGAGTGCGTTCAGCCCGATGGGATCGGTCGAGAGGAGCGACGCCATGTGATCGATGAACGATCCCGTGCCGCCCGCGCAGACACCGTTCATGCGCTGCTCCGGCGCGTCGCCGAAATAGGTAATCTTCGCATCTTCGCCGCCGAGCTCCACTGCGGTCGTCGTCTCGGGGATGAGACGGCGCACTGCCGAGGCACACGCGACGACTTCCTGCACGAACGGCAGTCCGATACGCTGTGCGATGCCCATGCCCGCCGAGCCGGTCAGCGCGAACGAGAATTTCGACGTGCCGACGATCTCCTTGAGCTGCGTGAGGTTTTCCTGTAGGGCTCTGCCGATCTCCGAGAAGTGGCGCGCGTAGTTCTTGTAGAGGATCTCATGCTCCTCGCCCAGCACGACCAGCTTGATCGTCGTCGATCCGACGTCCACCCCAACACGAAATGGGGATTCCAATGTAACACCACCTGTCATATCCATACTAAGTACAGTGTATTACTATCACTTAATATATATTAAATAGGAAAGCCCTTTTTAGGCTTCCCTATTTTAACGTATTTGTCAGAACTATGCAAGTGTATGAGACACATCCTCACATACAAGATATTGATATTTTTATGCAATTAATACATATATGGAGGGTATACAAGAACATTAGCATGAAAAAAGCCCGCAGTGCATCGGTGCGGCGGGCGTCTCCGTTTGTCTGGATGTAGTTATGCGGTCGGCAGCGGTACGATTGAGAGGGTTTTCCCGAGCGGCACGAGCACTTTTAACAGCGTGTCGATCTGCGGGCTGGTATATCCCCGTTCCATGCGCGCGATGACGGCTGCCGGACGCCGCTGAGCTCTTTGAGTTTCTTTTGACTGATTCCTTTCTCTTCTCTTGCTTTGATCAGTTCGCCGATGAGCGCAACACGCAGATTGCTTTCCGCTATTTCTTGCGGCGTCAAAATGGAATCCATATACGCCAATACATCTCCGCCGTTGGCAGCTTCGCCGCGTTCTAACGCGTCTTGATAGTTCGCTTTTGCCTGTGCTATCGCTTCGGCGTACTCTTTACTCATTTTCATTATTTTTCCTTAGATGCTGTACGATGAACCGACTTCTTTTTCCTTGCGCGCATGTATCAATTCGAGTATCCGAGCAACGCGCAAATCAGAGACGGCTCGTTCTTCCGGCGAAAAAAGCTGCTCTCTCACATCTTCCCACGATGCGCCGATCGCCTCATCGCCACGCTCTTTGATGTCTCTTAATGCTTCTTTTGCTTTTTCGATCTCGGCACGATATTGTTCAGTCATTTTCATGGTTTTATCCCTTTAGATTTGATACGGTGCGGCGAGTTTTTTGAAGTAGGTGCGCGCCTTTTGCATGGTGCGGATGATGGGTTCCATGAGCTGCGGGTGGCGAACGACGGTGCGGATGATCGCCTTGCGCAGCTGCCGGTACTCGGCGTCGAAGTCGCGCATGACGTCCTCCATCTCCGCTTCGACGGAGACGGCGGCGCTCTGCGAGGGGATGAGGATGGCGCTGCGCCCTGAGATCGTTACGGCATCGCCGAGGAAGGGCGCATAGACCTCGAGCCCTAGTTCCTCGTTGATGCGTTCGCGCAGCGCTTCCTGCGCGTGTCCCTCGCCGTGCACGAGGAACACCTTCGCCGGGCGCGGCGCGGTGAGCGCGCGCATCCAGTCGACGATCTGCTCCGCATCCGCGTGCGCAGAGAATCCGTCGAGCATCTTGATCTGCGCCTTGACCGCGATCTCCTCGCCGAGGACGCGCACGCGCTTGATGCCGTCGACGAGCCGCCGCCCGAGGCTCCCCTCCGCCTGATAGCCGACGAAGAGCACGGTCGATTCGGGACGCCATAGATTGTGTTTCAAATGATGCAGGACGCGCCCCGCATCCGCCATCCCGGAGGCCGAGAGGATAATCGCCGAGCCTTCGGCGGAGTTCAGCGCGCGCGAGTCCGCGGCGGACTCGGCGATGCGCACCTGAGGGAACGCGGGAATCTTGCCGTTTTTCCCAAAAAACGCGATTGACTCCTCGTCAAAGTCCTCGTAGTTGCTTAGAAATACGCGCGTCGCCTGTATCGCGAGCGGGCTGTCGATGATGATGGGGATGTCGCCGTCGAGCCGTCCCGCCTTCCAGAGACGGTAAAAATAATAGAGCAGTGTCTGCGTTCTGCCGACGGCAAAGGACGGGATGATGACGTTGCCGCCGCGATCCATCGTGTCGCGGATGACCTCGAGGAGCGCCGTTTCCTTATCGTAGTCGCGGTGTACGCGGTCGCCGTAGGTGGACTCGACGAGCAGGAAATCTGCGCCCGCGATCGGCTCGGGATCGCGCAGGATGGGTTGATTGGGCTGACCGAGATCGCCCGAAAATACGATTTTCGTCTGCTGTTCGTTCTCCGTCACGGTCATCTCGAGAATCGCAGAGCCGAGGATATGCCCCGCATCGTAATATTTCAGATGCAGGTCGTCTACGTTCAACATGCCGTGATACGGCACGGGTTCGAAGTGCTCGAGCGCGGCAAAGGCATCCGCCTGCGTGTAGAGCGGCATGACCGGCGCCTCGCTGCGGCGTGCGTTCTTGCGGTTCATGATCTCCGTGTCGCTCTCTTGGATGTGCGCCGAATCCGGGAGCATGATGCGCACGAGGTCGCAGGTCGCCTTGGTCGCGTAGATTTTCCCGCGAAATCCCTCGCGTACGAGCTGTGGGATGCGCCCGCAGTGGTCGATGTGCGCGTGCGTCAAAAAGACCGCCTCGATCTCCGCAGGGTTGAACGGGAACGGCTCATAGTTCATCTCGCGCAGACGGCGCGTCCCCTGATACATGCCGCAGTCCACAAGATATTTGCGATCGCCCGTATGGAGCAGATAGCACGATCCCGTGACAACGTGCGCCGCCCCTAGAAATTCCAGCCGCATATGGATGCTCCCTTCGCTTTGATTCCGCCTTCGTCTTGTCTTATAACATTCGAAATCAAATGAAAAAATCCTGCCGTTCCGCAGGATTTTGTAGACAGTTCCCCGCCCGCCTGTTACACTGAATGCAGGACGAACCGGAGACGAAAAGGAGGATACCTGATGAAAAAGATCGGATTTATCGGCCTCGGGCTGATGGGCGCGCCCATGGCGGGGCATCTCATGGATGCGGGCTACGAGCTGAGCGTCTACAACCGTACGAAATCAAAGGCGGACGCGCTCGTCGCGCGCGGCGCGCGTTACTGCGATACGCCGGGCGCGTGCGCGAAGGGACAGGACGTGGTCATCACGATTGTCGGCTACCCCGCCGATGTCGAGGAACTATACCTCGGTGCGGACGGTATTCTCGACAATCTCGCGCCGGGGGCGTACACCGCGGACATGACGACCTCCTCCCCCACGCTCGCCGCGCGCATCTACGAGGAGGCGAAAAACCGCGGCATCTATGCGCTCGACGCCCCCGTCACGGGCGGCGATATGGGCGCGCGCGCCGGCACGCTGAACATCCTCGTCGGCGGAGACGAAGACGCGTTCAACGCGATGCGCCCCGTCTTTGCCGCGATGGGGTCGAACATCATCTACGAGGGCGCGGCGGGTGCGGGACAAAAGACCAAGGCGGCGAACCAGATCGCCATTGCGGGTGCGCTGGCGGGCGCATGCGAAGCGTTTGCCTATGCGAAAACAATGGGACTGGACGTCGAAAAGGTCTTTGCCTCCATCTCGGGCGGCGCGGCGGCGAGTTTTCAGATGTCCCATATGGTGCGCATGGCGCTCGACGGCAATTTTGACCCCGGCTTTATGCTCAAACACTTCATCAAAGATATGAATATCGGCGTGGAGACGGGGAGCGCCCGCGGTCTCACGCTTCCCGTTCTAAGGCAAGTACTCGAAGAGGCCCGCACCCTCGAGGACAAAGGGCTCGGCGCGGAAGGAACGCAGAGTCTCCTGAAATACTACGAGAAATAAACTGCCGTACCTATGATCTTGCTGCGCGCCACGTGCGTACAAGTTCATCCGCGGCGGCGAAGGGATGCGCGACGGATGCCACGGCGCTGACGACGAAGAATCCCTCGACGCCCGCAGCGCGCAGAGCGGGCAGATCGCCTGCCTTGACCCCGCCGCCCACGACGACGGGCAGGGGGCTCACGCGGTGCAGCTCGGAGAGTTCCGTGAGGCTGCGCGTCACGATATGCCCCGCCGCATCCCGCCCCGCATCGGGTTTCGTCGCCGTCGGGTGCAGCGGCCCCGCGCCGAAGTAGTCGATGCAGGAGGTATCGCACGCGCGCACGTAGTCAATGAGCGCAGACATCCGCGCGGAGAGGCCGACGACGGCATCCTCGCCCAAATATTTCCGGCATATCTCGGGCGGAATGTCGCTCTGTCCGACATGGACGCCGTCCACCTTTATCCCCGCGTCCCGCGCGGCAAGCGCAACGTCGAGACGGTCGTTGACGACGAGCGCGACCCGCTCGGACTTTTCCTGTGCCGCGATAATCTCAGCCGCCGCACGCGTAAGGTCAATGAGCTCCCGCGCCTCGGCCGTTTTGGACCGAATCTGAACGAAGGTAAAGTCCGCCCGCACGGCCTCCGCGATCACGCGCGCAACGGGGCACCCGTTCGTATTCTCCGGGCCGATCACGAGGTACGCGGACAGATCGAATTTTTTTCGCATGGACATATACGTTCTCCTCAAAAACAAGGAGCTGTTGCACGAACGTGTGTAACAGCTCCTTTTCATATGGTTGGAAATCACGGTAGAGCGCAAAAATCCATCTCACGCCTCAGTAGTTCTGCACAACCTGCTGAAAGAACGACTGCGGATGTTCGCAGACCGGACACTTCATCGGCGCCTGCGGGCTCTCGCAGACATAGCCGCAGTTCAGGCACTGCCAGATGATCTTTTCATCGCGCTTGAACACGCGTCCCTCCTCGACATTTTCGAGAAGGATCCGATAGCGCGTATCGTGCCTCTGCTCAATCTTGCCGACCGCGTCGAAGAGACGGGCGATCTTGTCGAACCCCTCTTCACGCGCCACGCGTGCGAACTCTGGATACATACTCGTCCACTCTTCGTTCTCTCCCGCGGCCGCGGCGGCAAGGTTCGCCTTCGTATCGCCGATACCGGCGACAAGCTTGAACCAAATCTTGGCGTGCGCCTTCTCGTTGACCGCCGTCTCGTTGAAGATGTCCGAAATCTGAACGTAACCGTCCTTCTTCGCCTGCGACGCGTAGTACAGGTACTTCGTATGCGCCTGCGACTCGCCGGCAAACGCCGCCCAAAGATTTTTCTCCGTCTGTGACCCCTTCAGCTCCATGATGAACTCTCCTTTACTAAAATATATACACAAAAAACATATGGATACCGGCAAATATCTACCGACAGTCGCCTTGCTCAGGGGCGCGTAAAATGCGGTATTATTTTGCCAGGATATCGGCGATCTCGTCGATGTTCTTCTTGCCGAAGTGCAGCTCCTCCCCCACGATCATGCAGGGAACGCTCATAACGCTGTACTGCTCCTTGAGTTCCGGGAAATACCGGATATCGTAGATGTCCGCACGGACGTTACCGCGCAGAGAGGCGATGCGCTGCACTGCCGCGACCACATCGGGACACATCGTGCAGGACAGCGACATCAGAACCTTCACATCGATAGATTTCGTGATGCGCGCGATCTTTTCCTGCGTCTCGGGGCGCAGTTCCTGTCCCGGTCCCGCGACATTGTAGAGCGCGAGGATGAACGAGTTGAACTCGTGCCCGCCCGGCACCGCGTGGAACGTGATGCCGCTCGACGTGCCGTCCGCGCGCAGGAACTCAACGCCCGGTTCGCCTATGGCATCCTGCTTCGCCTCATAGGTCACTTTGTCCGTCAGCCCCGCGAACTCCTCCATAAAGCCGCGCAGCTCCGCCGAGAGATCGCCGCCGTCGTAGTGACCGACGACCTTCACGGGGGCGGCGAATTTCTCGAACACCGCAGCGAGCTGCTCACGGATCTCCGCGGAGATGAAATTCGTCTCGTTCCCCTCCGCCGCATCTTTTTCGATCGAGTTCTTGCGCTGTTCAAGGCGCGCCGTATCGACCTCGGGACGCGAGAACGCGGGCAGATGCAGGCGGTCATGCAGCGCCGCCGCATGACGCTCCGCCGCGACCGCGCTGACCGCACCGTCGGAGACCGCCGTCACGACTTGGCGCAGCTCTTTGATGCAGACGTCGCCCGCCGCGAATACGCCTTTGACATTCGTCTCCTGCCGCTCATCCGTGATGATGTAGCCCTGTTCATTCAGTGCGACGAGATTGCGGAACAGCGCTGTGTTCGGCACATACCCCGCAAAGACAAAGACACCGAACGTCTCGCCGGCGCGCGGCGTGAAGCGCTCCGTCTCCCCCGTCACATCGTTGCGGATATCGGCATAGGAGAGCATCGTCTCGCCGCCGACGGCATCGACGACGGTGTTGAACCGCACGCTGATGTTGTCATACTTCGCGAGCGCGTCCACCGCCGTCTGCGGCGCGCGGAACTTGTCTCCGCGCACGAGGATCGTGACCGATCTGCCGTAGCGCGAGAGGAACATGCTCTCCTCCACCGCCGACATGCCGCCGCCGACAACGAAGATGTCCATCCCGGTGAAAAACTCCGCGTCGCAGGTCGCACAGTACGCGACGCCGCGCCCTTGGAACTGCTTTTCTCCCGCAAATCCGACCTTGCGCGGGTTCGCGCCCGTGGCGAGGATCACACTCAGCGCCTCGATCGTGCCCGCAGTCGTCTCGACCTCCTTGACGTCTTGGTCGAGCTTCAGCCCGATGACCTCGGCGGACAGGAACTCCGCGCCGAATCCGCGCGCCTGCTGTTCCATCTGCGCGGCGAGCTCCGCGCCGCTGATCTTCCCGAGTCCCGGATAGTTGACGACATCGGCGGTGATGGTGATCTGCCCGCCCGTTTTTTCTTTCTCGACGACGAGCACCTTGCATTTGGCACGCGCGAGGTAGATTGCGGCGGAGAGTCCCGCAGGGCCGCCGCCGACGATGACCGCATCATACATTTTGTCCATCCGTACACCCCTGTCTTTTCATAGAAAAAAAGCACTTTACGAGCGCCCTCGCAAAGTGCCCTATATAGCATCTTAGAGTTTGCCGACGAGATCGAAGCTCGGCTTCAGCGTCTTTTCGCCCGGCTTCCAGCGTGCGGGGCAAACCTCATCGCCGTGCGCGGCGACGAACTGGAGCGCCTGCACCTTGCGGAGAAGCTCTGCGGCGTTGCGTCCAACGTTGCCTGCGCTGACCTCGTAGGAAACGATCTTGCCCTCGGGGTTCACGACGAACGTGCCGCGCTCGGAACGACCGTCCTCTTCGATGTAGACGTCGAAGTCGCGTGCGAGCTTCGCCGTCGGATCCGCGAGCATCGGATAGGTGAGCTTGCCGACGAGCTCGGAGCTCTCATGCCATGCCTTGTGAACGAAGTGCGAATCGCAGGAGACGCCGAAGATCTCGCAGCCGAGCTTCTGGAACTCCGCGTACTGCTCCTGCAGATCCGCAAGCTCCGTCGGGCACACGAACGTGAAGTCCGCCGGATAGAAGAAGAACACGCTCCACTTGCCCTTGAGGTCTGCCTTCGTGTACTGCTTGAACTCGCCCTGTGCGGCGCCTTCCTTCTTCTGGAACGCGTCTACCTTAAAATCGCTGATTTCCTTATTGATCTGAGACATTGAACATCCTCCTTTTGTGCTGAACCAACCGCGCCGATGCCGACCGATTGGGTATGTCCTTTTGTTGGAATTATCATAGCACCACAGACGTATCCTGTCAACTAATATTTTCACCTTTTTAATAATTATTTTTGTTTATATCTACATATAGATAAATTGTCCCGTTCCGCGCTCACTGTTCCCAGCTCGCGTCGAGCTTCCAGCTCACGGGATGGCAGGCGCTGCATTTCTTCGCCGACTGTTTGTGATGCATACTGTGGCAGTCCATGCATTGCTGCGGGTTCTCGTTCCCGGCGAGATGGACGGGATCGTGCGGGTTCTCCTTGCCGTAGTGCGCGGTCGTGCGCTTTACCGCTTCGAAATCATGACAGGAAAGACACTGCTCGTTCTTGAAGCCGTACTTCGGCATGGGGTTCTCATAGTTGCCCGTGACGAAAAGCCAGCCCTCCTTCATCTGCTGCGCAAGCGTCGGCTTATGGCAGTCGTGGCAGGTCACGCCCATATCCGCATGCGCCTTCGCAAGATAGCCGTCGTGTGTGAAGCTGTCGTATTCGGGCTGCATGTTATGGCAGGTCGCGCAAAAGGCGGGCTTTGCGCTCACCGCCGAGAGCAGTGCGAGACTGCCGAATCCTGCCGCCGCAGCGCATATGACGAGGAGCAAGAGCACGCGCGGACGTTTGAGTTTGGATAGGAATCGCATCATACTCCCTCCTCAAAGTTTGCCGACGACGTTGCCGACGAGCCGCCCGTACACGAGGGCAAAGGCGTGACTGACACCCGCCGTCACGACGGGATAGTCCCCGACGAACCGCCCGCCCTGTGTGTTGCCGACGGCGTACAGCCCCGGAATGCCGTGATAACCCCTGTCGAGTACGTTGCCGTCCTCCGGGTTCACCGTCAGTCCGCCCATATTGACGAGGAGCGCGCCGCCGAGCATCTTTCCTGCATAGAACGGCGGCTTTTCAATCGGGAAGAGCCGCTTTGATGCTTTGCCGAAGTCCGTGTCGAGATGCGCATGTGCGAGCGCGTTGTAGCGCGCGATCTCCGAGAGGATCGTGCGCTGTACGGCGGGCCGCTCGGGCGCAAGCGCGGCGGCAAGCTCCTCGATCGTATCCGCGCGCACGAGCCCGGGCGTTTTCTCTACATCCTCCACGGAGGTATAGGATGTTCGTCCGATCGCCCATTGGCAGTCGGGCGGGAGCTTCGGATTTTCCGCGGCGGGGACGCAGTGGTTCACACTGCCGTGCGATACGCCCATCGCGCCGAGCTGCTTCGGAAAATTCGCATCGAATATCTGCCACGCATAATCGCCGCGCTGCCGATAGATGGCGCAGGAGAGCTGCTGTCCGCCGATGTCCTCGTTGACGAACCGCTTCCCGTCGTCGTTCAGCAGCAGGTAGGCGTCCACGCCAAGCGGCCCGCCGAGCGTGTGAATCATGGGCGCGTGAGGTCCGTCCTCGATTTTTCCGCCGACCCACGCCGCCATTTTGTGCCCGTCGCCCGTATTCGTGGGGCTGTCCCACGCGTCGCGGTTCGGAAACACATTGAGATAATCGACCGCCCACGGCACAAAATACGACATCATCTCCTTGTTGTTGCCGTAGTCTCCCGTCGCGAGGACGACCGCCTTGCGCGCCGTACATTTGACAAATTTTCCGTGAATGTCCTCGCCGACGACCGCCGTGACGCGCCCGTCCCCGTCCTCACGGATGAGTTTTTGCGCGCGCGTCGCAAAGATGAATTTGCACCCCTGCGCAAGGCATTTCTCATAGACGAGCGTGAGGAGCGGTTCCTGACTCGGCAGGAGCGTCATGACCGTCGGATAGGTCGGGCTGTTCTCCTCGGCGCGGTTATATCCCTCGGGCAGCGGATAGTGCATCATCATGAGGTTGATCTTCGTGCGGTCTAGCTCCGTGTCGGTCCCCTTCATCAGATGAACGGCGGGCGCGAGGTCAAGCATCCAGTCAAAATCCGCGCCGCTGTGATCCGCCCAGTATTTCCACATGCGCTGATCCGAGCGATAGCCCATCTGCTTCATATTCTCGAGAATCGCTTCGTTCTTGTCGAACGTGATGCCGAGTTCCCGCTGATAGCGGTTGCCGATCGTGCCGTACTGCCCGCTGCGGCACTGCCATGTGCTCGCCCGTTCCATGACGAGAACCGACGCGCCGTGTTCCGATGCCGCACGCGCGGCGGTCAGGCCGGCAAGTCCCGCGCCGACGATTACCACATCGGCGACGCGTTCCTCGGCGATCTTTCCATCCGGAATCTCGGGAGCCGTGCCGAGCCATGCGGGCGGAGGAGGCGGCGCCGCCGGAGGCGAAGGCGGGATCAATCGATCGTTCGGATTTTCCCCACATCCCGCGAGCAGGGCGGGCGCAGCGACAAAACCACCAAAGGCAAGCGCGCTCCCCTTGAGAAAATTCCTGCGGCTGAGCGTGCCGTTCTTTTCACTGCCCATCGTATCCGCTCCTTTCAGGTTCTGTTATTCTCTATTATAGGATTGCGGGCGCATAAACTCAACCGTATTCTTCCATATTTTTTATTTATCGACCAGTTCTTTTTTGTTGTAACGTGCGCAAAAAAGAGCTGTAACGAACGTGTCAAAAACACAATTTCGTTACAGCCCCTGCAAAAGTCTTATACTTAGAGGTTCCGCGAAAGCTCCTCAATGCTGTTTGACATCGCCTTCGCCTCTTCGACGGATGCGCTGATCTCCTTCATATTCGATGCTTGATTGTCGATCAGGCGGCTGATCGAGTTGATCTTATCGACGATGTTGTTCGTCGCCGTCTGCATCGACCCGAGGGCTTCCACGATCTTCGTCGTCGCGTCGCGGCTGCTGTCCGCGAGCTTGCGTACCTCCTCGGCGACGACGGCAAAGCCGCGCCCCGCCTCGCCTGCGCGCGCCGCCTCGATGGACGCGTTGAGCGCTAGGAGATTCGTCTGCTTGGAGATGTTCATGATGAGTTCCGTCATCTTGAGCGTGTTCTCCGTCTGCCCGCAGGCATCCTCGGCTGCCTGTGTGATCTCCTCTTGGACGCCCGAGAGCTCGACGGTCTGCTCCGTCGTCTCGCTCACACTGCCCGTAATACCGTCGATGGATGCGTAGAGACTGCTCAGCATCGTGCCCAGTTCTTTATAGAACTGCTCTTTCTTCTGCGTGCTCTGTTCCAGCGATTCCTTATTCTTTTTGTCCGCGTCGATATCGACAAAGACGCCGATGATCTCCTCGGGGTGCCCGTTCTTATCGCGCACGACGTTGCCGGACGCATGGTACCAGCGATAGCTGCCGTCATGCACTTTGAGCCGATAGTCCACGTCGTACGGTGTTTGCCCGCTCAGATCCTTGATGCATTTCGTAAACGAGCTGATCGTGTGATCCACATCCTCCGGATGCAGACGCGAGCTCCATGACTCCACCTTGTTCGGAAAATCTGATTCTCCTTTGAACCCGACCATGCGGCGGAACTCGTCCGACCATATGGCATACGCGATGCTGAAGTCCGCATTGATCTTCATGTACCACATGCCCGAGTGCACCGCTTCGTTCACCGTACGCAGCCGAAACCGCTGATACTCCAGCTCCTCGTTGACACACCCGATCAATTCGTTCAGCTCCGCCGCATAAGGCGTACCGCCGGATATCTTCTCGAACAGCTCATTCTTCTCATGTCCCGCAACAAGGCGATCAATCGCTGCAGAGAGCCCGTCGCCGCCGATCTCCGGCGCCGTCTCCGCATTCTTTCCTACCATTCTTATCCCTCCATACGACAAAAGTCTCATCCCATTCTCTCAGAGATTGTACCATAGAACACCATATATGAAAAGGCTCTTTATAATACAATTAATATTTTATCACACAGTCATCACCGGATCGCCGCCGTCTGCGCCGCGAGTTTTTCCTCCCAGTCCGTCGTATCCGTGGGGATAAACTCATGGACAAGCCAGTGCGGGCGCACGCGGTCGATAATCTCTCGCGCACGCGGTGTATGGAGCGGCGCGTGCCGGTCGATGCGCAGCACATAGTCGATGGACTCCTGCGGCGTCGGGTGCTCCGGCATCTCGCCGCGCCGCGCCGCCTCTTGCACAGTGCGCGCATACGCCCCCGAGAGCGATTGATGCAGGTGCAGCCCACGGATGCGTTCGGCTAGCTCCTTGTCATATCGTGCAAGCCCCTCGATCGTATCGAGCACATAGTCGACGCCCTCCTCCTCCGTGCGCAGATCCCAGTTCGTATTCATGAGATGCCCCGTGTCGAGCATAAAGCCCGTGTGCTCATGCGGCGTCTCCTCGATGAGACGCGCGGCAAGCACGGGATCGCGAAAGGTCAGCCCCGGCCACCAGAGATTTTCATAGAGCAGCATACAGTCCTGCGGCAGCGCCGAGACGAGCTCGCGCACAACCTCGATCGTCCCCTCGACGACATCCCTGTCGTCGTAGAAAAAATTGCGCGAAAAGATCTCGCCCTGCCCCGTGTGCGCAACGTGAAAGACGGCGTACTCCGCCCCGCACGCTCCCGCGACGCGGAAGTTATCACGAAAGCGCGTCAGCCACTCCTCGCGCGAGTCACCGAAGATGCAGCGCACCTGCTCGGGTGAATAGTCGCGTGCAAGGAGCTCTGCATTGCCGTGCCAAAAATGCATCCAAGAGGGGTAAAACCACAGATGAACGCCGCGCACGATGCGTCGGGGAAAAAGCCCTGTGTCCTTTGGATCGCAGACCATGAACTCAATGCCGTCAAGCCCGTAGCACTGCAAAAGAGACTCCACGCCCTGCGGCGTTCCGCCCGGCAGATTGCAGATGTCGCAGTCCGCACTTGAAACATTGATGAGCTGCACCATTTCGATTCTCCCTTAAATCGTTTCGCAGCGTCTATCCCTTTAGAACCTGTAGCTGTAACTCAGCAGATAATTGATAGACGCCGTATAATAAACTGTTCCGCTGTGCATCGTCGTATCCTTGCGGTCGAGCACATTGTCAATCCGCAGACTGATCTCACTGTGATCGTCCGGAGCATAGCTTGTGTTCCACGTCGTGAGCAGATAAGGCTTTGCCGCATAGGAACGCTGTGCCGACGGTGACTGCACGCGCGAGGCGAGATAGGACGCCGTGATTGCGGAGTTCCATTTCCCTTTTTGATAGTGTATGCCGCCCGTAAGCTGAATCTTGCCAAACGCGCGATCCCACCCGCCCGCAACAGCCGTGCTGTTCGTCTCCGGGTTCTGCCACGTCAGTCCCCAGTTGTAGGAAAATCCGTGCGTCCCCCTAATATCCGCGGAGAGCTCCACACCCGTATTGCGGAAATCCTCATTCGTGTATTGATATTCGGTTCTTCCCGTATTCACCTTTGCCGTGATATTATCCTTGACGTTCATATGGAAGAATGCGGCTTTCCATATGTGTCCGCCGTGCGATTTCTTCCAGCCGATTTCGTAATTAACCCCCGTCTGCGGACGCAGATTGGATGCAGGCAGCTGCCGCCCATTCTCCCCGTACATCTGCGCGAAGGTTGGCATGACGAACGATTGACTGATGTTCAAATAGAGACTGCTCTCGGCGTTCAGTTTATGCAGCCACTGTCCCGACGCGCTGAGATTGTGGAAATTCTGCCGCTTCGCCGCGCCCGTTGTCCACGTCTCGCGCAGACCGAAGATCCCCGTATTGCGCTCGTCAAAGCGCTGCTCCCACTGACCGAAAATCCCCCAATTGTTGCGGGAATATCGGTCGTCCTTATTACTCGCGACCGTCGGGAGCGCGGCATAATATTCATGCTCGAAGTCGACACCGAGGATCGCCGTCGCCTTAGCATTGACCTTCCATGTCCGCTGAAGATCCAGCCCGTAGGTCATATTTTTCTCGCGCGAATCGTAGAACCCGTCCGGCGTGCGCGCGCCGCCCCTTCCGTTAAAGTACACCGATCCCGCAAATTCCATCGTACTTGTATTAAAGTACAGACTTCCTTTCCAATCCGCATCATGGTAGTTGAGCTGGGTGACGTACTGCCTCGTCTCGTATTTGCGGTTATTATACGGCTCCCCAATCGTCAGTGGGATGCTGCCCGCATGACGCGCCGTCACATAGCGTTGGTAACGCGCGGAGGATTCATAGAGATTGAACAGGAAATCCAAATGCGGGTTGATATGATAGCCGATGCCGAGATTTTTCTTCTCTACATCATGAATGTCCGTCCGTGTTTCTCCCTTGAAGCGCGTCTGAGCAACATTCGTATAGGTCAGCCCGTTTTGATGCCCCCACTTATCGCAGTTATAATACACGCTGAAGCGGTCATCCCCGACGCTCATGCCGGCACTGCGCTGTCCATAGCTGCCGAATCCTGCATGAACCTCGTTCTGCACGTGCTGCTTCGTGATGATATTGACCACGCCGCTGACCGCTTCACTGCCGTAGAGCACGGAGCCGCCGCCCTTCACAACCTCAATGCGCTCGATAGCAGATGCCGGAATCGCATCGAGATTATATTTTCCGCGCCACGAGATCGGATTGCCGTTCACGAGTACAAGCGCGCCGCCCTTTGCACCGCGCAGATTCACCTCGTTCGTCATGGTTCCCATCGACGCGCCGTTTGGACCAAAGGATTTGTAGGTAAATCCATTGACCTGTGCAAGCGCATCGGACACATGTGCCGCTCCGCTCGCCTTGATCTCATCCGCTGTGATGACCGTCGTCGCCGCCGGAACATCCACATCGTTCTTCTCGCTTCGAGTCGCCGTCACAACGACGTCCCCCAACGTGTAGGTGTCCATGCCCTGCGCATCATCCGCTGCCGATGCAGCATAGGCGTGATGACCGGACGCGAGCAGTGCGCCGCAAACCAGGCGCGCAAGAATTTTCCCCTTTTCCATTTTCATAAAAACATCTTCTTTCCATTGAAACAAGAATACAGCGCTGCGCCGCAATCCCCGGAAGCGGCACAGTTATGAGCTTTATTGATTTTCAAGAAGATAGAGATAGTCGCCGTAGCCCTCCGCCTCCATGTCCTCCTTCGGGATAAAGCGCAGGGAAGCGCTGTTGATGCAGTAGCGCAGGCCGCCGCTCGCCTGCGGGCCGTCGTCAAAGACATGCCCGAGATGCGCGCCGCTGCCCGCCGCCGTGACCTCCGTGCGCACCATACCGAACGAGCGATCCTCATGCTCCGCGATGAGCGCATCGTCGATGGGGCGCGAGAACGCCGGCCATCCGCAGCCCGAGTCATATTTGTCCGTCGAGACAAAGAGCGGCTCGCCCGTCGTGATGTCGCAGTAGATGCCCGCGCGGAACTCGTGATCGTATTCGTTGCGGAACGGCGGCTCGGTCGCCTTTTCCTGCGTCACCGCGTACTGCATATCCGTCAGCTTTTCCTTCAGCTCCGCATCCGACGGCTTTTCATAGGTGCGGCTCGGATGCTGTGCCGTCTGCTTCTCTGCGGCGGCTTTCTCCGCGGCTGCGCGCTTTTCACGCATCTCCGCGATCTTTGCGGGCGAGATGTGGCAGTAGCCGTTCGGGTTCTTCGTGAGGTATTCCTGATGCCCCTCCTCCGCGCGGTAAAAATTCACAATCGGGCCCATCTCAACGGCGATCGGCTTGCCAATGCGTTTTTGCAGCGCGTCCAGCGATGCGCGGATCGTGCGCTCGTCCGCCGTCTCGCTCCCGTCCGCGTTCGGCACATAGTAAATCCCCGAACGGTACTGCCGCCCGACGTCGTTGCCCTGCCGATCCTGCGTCGTCGGGTCAATCGAGTCATAGAACACATTCAGCAGTTCATCGAGCGATACAATACGCGGATCGTAGACGACATGCACCGTCTCCGCATGTCCGCTGCCGCTGCATACCTCCTCATAGGTCGGGTTCGCGGTCTTGCCGTTCGCATAGCCGCTCTCGGCGGAGACGACACCGTACACGAGACTCGTATAGAGCTCCGTCCCCCAAAAGCATCCCCCCGCGAGATAGATCTCCGCCTGCCCGTCCTTCGGCTGATTTTTCTGTACGATGCCGCGCGGCATCTCCGCAGATGCCTTCGACGACGCGCCCGGCGCGCCGCAGCCGCCGAGACAAAAGACGAGTCCAAGTGCGCAGACGAGACGCATTCCCTTGATATTCATATGGATACTCCTTTCGAGACGTTCGTTCATATTTCGATTTATACTTCAATTTCCTCTGCCGGCCGCAGCGCCCACTCGATCGGCGTCTCACCCGCGCGTACGAGGAAATCGTTCACGCGCGAGAACGGGCGGCTGCCGAAGAATCCGCGGTGTGCCGAGAGCGGGCTCGGATGCGGCGACTCGACGATGAAATGCGCGGGATTCGTGATGAGCGCGCGTTTGCGCCGCGCGGGATTGCCCCACAGGATGAACGCGAGCGGACGCTCCCGCGCACCGAGCAGACGGATGATGTGATCCGTGAACTGCTCCCACCCATACCCCTGATGCGACGCCGCCGCATGGGCACGGACGGTGAGCACGGTGTTGAGGAGGAGCACGCCGCGGCGCGCCCACGGGATAAGACAGCCGTGGTTCGGCGGCGCGATGCCGAGATCATCCTGCAGTTCCTTGTAGATGTTGAGCAGAGACGGCGGCGGTGCGACGCCAACCTGCACGGAGAACGAGAGCCCGTGCGCCTGCCCGTCGCCGTGATAGGGATCCTGTCCAAGGATGACAACCTTCGTATCGGCAAAACTCGTATAGTGCATCGCATTGAAAATCGCATACATATCGGGATAAACGCGCCGCGTTCGATATTCCTGGATGAGAAACGCGCGCAGCTCGCTGTAATACGGCTGTGCCATCTCCGGTGCAAGCAGCTCCTGCCAGTCGTTTTGAAAAATTGCTTTTGCCATCGCATTCTTCCTAGATTCTGTTGTAAATTTCAAAGATACAGTCTTTTCCTGCGCACGCCGCCGTCCGTGCAAAATCCGTGAGCGGCGGCAGAAAGGTATCCGCGCCGTATCTGCCCATGAGACGCGTCACATGCGCGCGATGCACATACGGCAGGAGCACGCGGTAACATTCCTCCCCGCCAATCGCAAAGATGCGGCGCGCCGCATCGGAATCTAGCCGCCCGAGCAGATGCCAAAGCGCCGCGAGGTCGTGTACGATATGAAAGCCGTCCGCGCGGTCAAGCGTCCGCGAGAGCACGATGTTCTCCCGTCCTGCGAGCGGCTGCTTGCCCGGCAGGCTCTTCATCGTGCGCCGCCCCATGATGACGATGCCCCCGATCGTCTCCGCACGGAAATGCGCCATATCCTCGGCGCAGGACGTCAGCAATCCACCCGCGCGCCCGATGCCCATATCCTCATCCACCGCCGCAATGAGTTCGAGCGGATAGTGTGCGGCGAGCTCCGGCGCGCGCACAATGCCGGACGTATCAACTGCCGCACACCACGCCGTCACCATCTTTCCGTGCACGACAAGGTGCGGCGCGATCTCCGCAAGCGGCACGAGCACAAAGGCGCGCTCACAGAGATAGGGATGCGGCAGTATAAGCTCTTCCCCCGCCGTCTCCACGCCGTCGATATGCAGGATATCAAGGTCGATCGTACGTGCACCCCAATGCTCGCGCCGCACCCTGCCGAGTGCGTGCTCTATATTCTGCAGCGCTGCAAGCAGATCCTGCGGCGTCGTGTCAAACTCGATGCAGGCCGCAGCATTGAGAAACGGCGGCTGATCCGTCTTTCCCCACGGCGGCGTCTCGTAGAACGCCGATACCTCCGCAAGCCGCATCCGAGGATGCGCGGCGATGCGGCGCAGAGCCTCCCGCATCGTCTCGCCGCGGTCGCCGAGATTTGCCCCGAGCCCGACGTATGCCGTCCGCATCGTCATTGTCCCCTGCGGCGCACAATATCGACGCCCACATCGGCGAATACGCCGCCGATCGGTGCGTCCGGCTTGTGCACGGTCACGCGCACGGCGCGTACGCACGGGAACACATCGAGAGCGCGCACCGCGATCTCCTCGGCGACGGCTTCGATGAGGCGTTTCGGCGCGCCCTCCACAACGGCGCGCACGATCTCATAGAGCTCCGCGTAGTTCGCCGTCGCGTCAAGGTCGTCCCGCGCCCCCGCCTCGTGCAAATCGATCAGCAGCTCCGCATCCACGACAAAGCGCTGCGGGTTCTCGCGTTCATGCGGGAGCACGCCGTGACATGCCGAGAATGCCATGCCGCGCAAAAAAATTCGATCCATATTACGCCCTCAGTATCGCATCCGTCATCCGGCACATGCGCACGATCGGCTTCACATCATGCACGCGCACGATGGACGCGCCGCGCATGATGCCGAGCACGCACGCCGCGCCCGTCGCCTCCATGCGCTCCTCTACAGGCAGATCAAGCGCCGCTCCGATAAAGCTCTTGCGGCTCGCGCCGAGGAGCAGAGGATAGTCCGCCCCGTCATAGGAAATCAGCTCGTCCATACGCCGCATCACATGCATATTCGCCGCGGGCGTCTTGCCAAAGCCGATGCCGGGATCGAGGATAATGTTCTCCCTAGACAGCCCCGCCGCATCCGCAATTTCCATGGAGACTGTAAAAAATTCCCGCATCGCCGCGATGATATCCCTGTCGTATTCCGTGCCGTTTTGATTGTGCATGACGACGACGGGCGCGTTCGCCGCTGCCGCCGCGCGCGCCATTTCGCCCGGCTCTTCGGCGTATTGCAGACCCCAAATATCGTTGAGGATGTGCGCCCCTGCCGCGAGTGCCGCACGCGCCGTCTCCGCCTTGAACGTGTCGACAGAGACGGGCACGGGGCATTCCCGTAGGACGGCTTCGAGCAGCGGCATCAGTCGCTCCATCTCCTCGGCAGCACTCATCGGCACAAATCCGGGACGGCTCGATTCCGCGCCGACGTCGACGATGTCCGCGCCGTCCTGCACCATCTCCTCCATATGCCGGAGCGCGCGCTCCCGCGTGTTCCACCGCCCACCGTCCGAGAACGAGTCGGGCGTCACGTTCAAAATGCCCATGACGAGCGTGCGCGCGCCGAGGGTCAGGTTCTTTCCGTCACGAAAACGATAGATTCTCTTTGCCGTCATTCATGTACTCCCAGCATCTTCCACGCGGCGGCTGTCTCCGCCGCATCCGACCGGAACGCGCCGCGGTATTCCGCCGTGACCGTCTGCGTCCCGTGTGCGCGTTCCCCGCGCATCATCATGCAGAGCTGCTGCGCGCGAATGACGACGAGCACGCCCGACGCCCCGAGACCGCGCATAATCTCATCCGCAATCTGCGCCGTCAGCCGCTCCTGCAGCTGCGGGCGCGCCGCATAGAGCGCGGAGAGCTGCGCAAAGATGCCGAACCCCGCCACACGCCCGTCCTGCGGACGGTAGACAATATCGACCGTCCCGAAGAACGGCAGCAGATGATGCTCGCACATAGAGTAAAATGGAATATCCCGCACAGCGACGAGCCCTGCCGTATCCTCGATCATCGTCTCTTCCCATAGCGCCGCGGGATCGTTCCGCAGCCCCGCAAAGAGCTCCGCGTACAGCTCTGCTGTCCGCGCGGGCGTCTCCTCCATCCCACAGGACGCCGCAGAAACGCCCAGCGCCGCAAGGAACTCCCGCATCGCCGCCGCCGCACGCCGGAGATCGGGCGCTCCGCCCCGGGTCTTCTCTGTCATCAATTCATGCTCCTTTGATTCCCACCACACCGCTCACAGCCGCATCTTAAAGTCCTCATAGCCGAAGGAGCGCACGATCTCCCACGCGCCCGACGAATCGACGGCAACGATGTACGGGAGCGGCATCCCGTTGAACGTGTTGTTCTTCACCATCGTGTAAATCGCCATATCGCCGAACACGACGCGGTCGCCCGGCGCGAGCGGCGCGTCAAACGAATACGTCCCGATCGTGTCGCCCGCGAGACAGGTCGGCCCCGCGAGCGTATAGGTATGCGCCTTCTCCCCCGCCTCGCCCGCGCCGACGACGGGCGGGCGGTAGGGCATCTCGATCACGTCGGGCATATGGCAGGCGGCGGACGTATTGAGGATCACGTTGCCGTCCGCGCGCACATCGAGCACGGACGCCGCGAGATACCCCGCATTCAGCGCGACTGCCTCGCCCGGCTCGAGGTAAACGGCGACGTCGTAGGTCTCCTGCACATGACGAATCAACTCTTCCAGCAGTGCGACGTCGTAGTCCGCGCGCGTGATGTGATGTCCGCCGCCAAAATTCAGCCATTTCAGCCCGTGCAGATATTTCCCGAACTTCTCCTCCACCGCCGCGAGCGTCACGGCGAGCGCATCCGCCCCCTGCTCGCAGAGTGTGTGAAAGTGCAGACCGTCGATCCCCTCGGGCAGGGTCTCCGGGAACTCCGCGATCTTCACGCCGAGGCGCGAGCCGGGCGCGCACGGATCGTAGATCGCGTGCTCCTGCGTCGAGCGCTCCGGGTTGATGCGGATGCCGCAGGATGCCCCCTGCGCGCGTGCCGCCGCGCCGAACCGCTCCCACTGGGAAAAGGAGTTCAAGACGATGTGATCGCAGATCGCCGCGAGCGCGGTGATCTCCTCCGCCTCGTAGGCGGGCTTAAAGACGTGGTTTTCCTTGCCCATCTCCTCCTGCGAGAGACGCGCCTCGTAGATGCCGCTCGCCGTCGTCCCCGCAAGGTAACGCCCGATGAGCGGATAGTAGTAGTACATCGAGAAGCATTTTTGCGCGAGCAGCACCTTTGCCCCCGTGCGCTCTGCGACGCCCGAGAGGATTTCGAGATTGTGCGTCAGCAGCTCCTCATAGACGAGATAGGAGGGCGTCGGAACGGCATCCCACTCGGTGCGCCGCTCCCCGCACTGCGCTGCCATCAGTCCACGAGGACAGGATTGCGGTTCTCCTGCCACGGCAGACCCCACCGGTTCAGCGCGTCCATGAACGGATCGGGGTCGAACTCCTCGACGTTGTAGACGCCCGGCTTTCTCCATTTGCCCGTCATGACCATCATCGCGCCGATCATCGCGGGCACGCCCGTCGTGTAGGCGACCGCCTGCGAGCCAACCTCCTTGTAGCATTCCTCGTGGTCGCAGACGTTATAGAGGTAGTAATTTTTCTCTTTTCCGTCCTTCTTCCCGCGGAAGATACAGCCGATGTTCGTCTTGCCCTTTGTCCGCGGGCCGAGACTCGCGGGATCGGGGAGCACCGCCTTGAGGAATTGGAGCGGAATGATCTTGTGTCCCTCGAAGTCGATCGGCTCGATCGACGTCATGCCGACGTTCTCCAGACAGCGCAGATGCGTCAGATAGCTCTCGCCGAACGTCATAAAGAACCGGATGCGGCGAATGCCCTTGATATTTTTCCCGAGGGATTCGAGTTCCTCATGATGGAGCAGATACATGTCCTTCTTCCCGACCTCGGCGAAGTCGTAGACGCGCTTGATCTCCATCGGCTTCGTCTCGACCCATTTTCCGTTCTCCCAGTAGCTGCCGTTCGCGGAGACCTCGCGGATGTTGATCTCGGGGTTAAAATTCGTCGCAAATGGATAACCGTGGTCGCCGCCGTTGCAGTCGAGGATATCGATGTAGTTGATCTCGTCAAACTCGTGCTTCAGTGCGTACGCGCTGAATACGCCCGTTACGCCCGGGTCAAAGCCCGACCCGAGCAATGCGGTCAGCCCCGCGTCGCGGAACCGGTCACGGTACGCCCACTGCCAGCTGTATTCGAACTTCGCCGTGTCCTCCGGCTCATAGTTCGCCGTGTCCACATAATGCACGCCCGCCGCAAGGCACGCGTCCATAATGTGCAGATCTTGATAAGGAAGCGCGAGATTGAGCACGACCTCCGGCTGAAACTCGCGAATGAGCGCGGTGAGCGCCGCAACGTCGTCCGCATCGACCGCCGCCGTTTGGATTTTCGTTTTGCCGCCGTCCAGTTTCGCCTTCAGCGCATCGCATTTCGACTTCGTACGCGACGCGATGAGGATCTCCTCGAACACCTCCGGGTTTTGGCAGCATTTATGCACGGCGACGCTCGCCACACCGCCTGCGCCGATGATCATTGCTTTTCCCATGAAACCGCCTCCTTTGTATATCCCCTATCATACAACAGCAAACGGGGCACTGCAAGTGCAATGCCCCGTTTTTGAAAACTCCATGGGATTAGAGTTTGAACTTCTTTGTTTCCTCGGCAAGCTCTTCGGCGAGGTTCGAGAGACGCCGCGTCGACGCCGCGATCTCCTCCATGGAAGCCGACTGCTCCTCGGTCGCCGCAGAGACGTTCTGTGCGTTGTCCGCATTCGCCGTGCTGACCTTTTGGATCTCTTCGACCTGTGCGCGCACCGTCTGCGTCTCGCCCTCCATCTGCTGGATACCCGCCGTGATGCTCTGTACCCCGTCACCGAGATCTTGAATCGCATCATAGATGGACTGGAACACCCCGTCCGCTGTCTGTACGGACTCGAGCCCGCGCGCGACGTCTGCGCTTCCGCTCTTTCCTGCCTCCATCGCACGATCCATGTCGCCCTGGATGGACTGCATCGTCTGGGAGATCTTCTTCGAGAACTCGCCTGACTCCTCGGCAAGCTTGCGGACTTCCTCAGCAACGACCGCGAAGCCGCGTCCGTGCTCGCCCGCGCGCGCCGCTTCGATCGCGGCGTTCAGTGCGAGCAGGTTTGTCTGCTCCGCGATGCCCGCAATGACGTCGACACTGCGGCTGATCTCCTCGGAGCTGCGTCCGAGCGCCGTGATCGCGCCCTCAATGGTCTCCGATCCCGTCTTGATCTGGTGCATATAGTTGACAACTTCATCGATGGAGCGACGCCCTTCATTGACACGGTCGACGGTATCGCTCGTCACCTGAGCCACAGACTCTGCACGCTTGGACATCTCCGCCGCATGATTCGAGATCGCCGCCGCGGCCTCAGCTACGGAGCGAGATGCCTCCGACTGACGCTCGACACCTTCCGCAATTTCCGTGATAGACACAGCAACGTGGTTCGACGCCTCCGCCGACTGCTGGGATGCATCCGTCAACGCCCCGGCCGATTCGGAGAGATCGCCCGCATTCGCCTGAATGCCCTTGATGAGTTTGTTGAGTGTCCGACCCATTTGGATGAACCCGTCGGAGAGCTTCCCCATCTCGTCTTGGGACGTAATGGTCTTCGGTATCTCACGCAGATCGCCGCTGTTCAGAATCTCGCAGACGCGGACAATGCGCTTGATGCCTTCCGCAAAATTATGAGAGATGAAGAAGATGATCGCCGAAATGGCAAGAAGCATCACGATGGTCAGCCCCGCAAGGATCAGAAGAAGATGATGTGCGCTTGCGAGGATCTCGTTGTCCGACGCCTCGGACATGATGACCCAGCGACGCCCCTCGAGATGTACCGGAACGAGAATGCCCGTCATCTCCTCACCGGATTCACGCTCATAGTGTGCCGTCGCGGGCGCATCCTTATCGAGGGCTTCCTTGAACGCCGTCACAAGGCTCGGCGAAATCTTCACACTCGATACTTCCTTGCTGAAGTCAAGCTTGCCGACCTGCTGCTGCTCGTTCGGATGGATGATGACGAGTCCCGACTCATCCGCAACAACAAGCTGTCCCGTCTTGTACGTCGCCATCGATGCAAGCTTCTCGTCGAAGTTCGAAAGTCCGACCGTTCCCGCAATGATGCCCTTGAGCACACCGTTGTCCTTCACCGGAACCGCAATGACCACAACGACCTTCCCCGTAATCGACGAGATGACAGGCTCTGAAATAACGGTCTTCTGCGTCTGTACCGCCCTCTTAAAATACTCGCGATCCGCACGGTTGAGGACGTTATTGTCCACATCGAACCCGGTGCCGTCGAGATTGATGTAGCCTATGTTCGAGAATACATCCGTATCCCTCTTGAGCTCCTGCATCTTCGCGAGCTTTGTGGCGTCATCCCCATGGATCATGGAGTCATCACGCGCCATTGCCTCCAGCTGCACCTCGTTCATGCCGAAAACACGCTGCACCTCGAGCGCCGCCTGCTTGCCGATGCCTTTGCCGATCGTTGCGGCATTCTCGTCAAGCATGCCGCTCGACATCTTATAGCTCACGCCAAAGAATACGAGAAAACCGATCAATACGACCGGCAGGACGAAGGCGAGAAACTTCGTCCGAATAGACTTAAATTGCATTTTCCCTCTCTCCTCAAAAATTATCATAACACGTCCATTTATATACGACTGTTAAGATGCATCGTATCACATTTTATCAGCATTAACAAGATGCATCGTAATTAAATCATGAATATATAATGGTAATAAACATTCAAATTCTTCTTTGAACATAGAAAAAAGGCGGTATACACCGCCTCCTCTGTATCGCTGTATAAATTACAGTTTGAACACCTTTGTTTCTCCGGCAAGCTGATCCGCGAGGTTCGAGAGCGTCCGCGTCTCTGCCGAGATCTCTTCCATCGATGCCGACTGCTCCTGCGCCGCGCCCGAAACGGACTGCACGCTGCTCGCGTTTGACATACTGACCTCCTGCACGGAGACAATCTGCTCGCGTACCGTCTGCGCCTCGCTGTCCATTTGGCGAATGCCGTCGGTAATGCCCTTCACGCCCGCATCGAGCTGCTGAATCGCAGCCGAAATCGACTGGAATACTTCATCCGCCGTCTGCACCGAGGTCAGACCGTTGCTGACGTATTCGCCGCCGCGCCTGCCTGCCTCAATGGCGCGCTCCATATCGGCCTGCACGGACTGCATCGTCTGCGAGATCTTCTTGGAGAATTCGCCCGACTCTTCGGCGAGCTTGCGGACTTCCTCGGCGACGACTGCGAATCCGCGCCCGTGCTCACCCGCACGCGCCGCTTCGATGGCCGCATTGAGCGCGAGCAGGTTTGTCTGCTCCGCAATGCCCGCGATGACGTCAACGCTGTGGCTGATCTCCTCAGAGCTCTTTCCAAGCGCCGTAATTGCGGCCTCGACCGTCTCCGATCCGGTCTTAATCTGCTGCATGTAGTTGACAACTTTGTCAATCGAGTGACGCCCTTCGCGGACGCGTTCGATGGTATTGTTCGTGACCGTCGCAACTTCCTCTGCACGCTCCGACATCGTCGCCGTATGTGCTGAAATCGCTGTCGCCGCGTTCGTCACCGAGACCGCCGACTCATGCTGCTTCTCCGCACCCGCCGCAATCTCCGTGATGGTGTCCGCCACCTGCGTCGATGCATCCGCCGACTGCTGCGACGCGTACGATACTGCTTCCGCCGACTTAGAGAGCTCAAGGGCATGCGCCTGGACATTGCTGATGAGGTGATGCAGAGTTCTGCGCATCTTGATGAAGCCGTCGGAGAGCTGTCCCAACTCGTCCTCCGATGTGATTGTCTTCGGTTTGTCGCGCAGATCGCCGTCGTTCAGGAGATCGCACGCACGAACGACCTTTTTAATATTGACGGCAAAGCTGTTCGTCATCAGGAATACGATACCCGACACGAGAAGAAGCATCACGAGCGTCAGCCCTGCGAGAATGCCGAGGAGACTGTTTGCTTCCTCACGAACCTCACGCGTCGCCACCTCGCCGATCACGACCCAGCGGCGGCCGTCAAGCTGCACCGGTACGAGCATTGCCGTTAGATCCTCGCCGTTCCCATCCACATAGTGAACAACGGTCGAATCGTTCTTGTCGAGGACATTCTTAAATCCCGCGACGAGCGGAGCTCCATTCGGCTTATCGGGAATTTCCTTGCTGAGATCAAGTTTGCCGACCTGTGACTCATCTGTGGGATCCATAATAACAACGCCGGATTCGTCTACAATCATCATATGTCCTGTACGGTGAACGAAGAGAGCCTTGAGGTCGTCGTTGAAAGTCGAGAGCTTCACCGTTCCGGTCACGATCCCCACAACAGCGCCGTTCTCCTTCACAGGAACAGCAATAACCACGGCAACCTTTCCTGTGCTTCCCGATATGAGGGGCTCTGAGATTACTGTCTGCTGTGTTTGCATGACTTTTTTGAAATAATCCCGACCGGAGCGCTCAATCTGTTCGCCTTCAACACTAAAGCCTTTCCCTGTCACATCAAGATAAGAGACTACGGAGAATACCTGCGTATTCTGCTTCACTTCCTGCATCTTGGCAATTTTCGCAGCGTCATCCCCATGCAGAAACGCATCGTCGTATGACATCTCTTCCAAATGTGCTTTGTTGCTTTCAAAAACCCGCCGCACCTC
>NZ_ALJR01000004.1:0-14850 GCF_000287655.1 Selenomonas sp. FOBRC9 | reverse complement strand
GTATTGCAGAAGGTTCTTCCTGAGTCCGCGATACCTTGTCTTACCCGCATGAAACAGACGCTTCACAATGAGAAAAGGATGCTCCACCTTGCTGCGAACCGAGGCTTTCGCATGCTCGATCTGCCTGTCCCAATTCGTCCCTTTGTATTCTTTCGTCATGCGCTTCTGCGAGGGGCTTTGGGCAATGCGGTAGTCCACGTCTGAAAGCTCGGACCTCTCTCGGATTTCCGTGCGTTTTTCCACACCGAGATACCCCGAATCCCCATAGACCGTATGATCATCTTCGCGGATCAGCGCATGGGTTTGGGTAATGTCGTGCACGTTGGCGGCGGTCGCTGTGATCGTATGGACGTATCCTGTTCCGGCATCCGCACCGGAATGGATCTTCATGCCGAAGTACCACTGATTCCCCTTCTTCGTGGAGTGCATCTCAGGGTCACGGGACTTTGTCGCGTTCTTGGTCGAACTCGGTGCATGAATGATGGTTGCATCAACAATCGTGCCGCCGTGCATGATGAGTCCAGACGCGTCTAGGCGTTGTTTCACATCATCGAAAATCTTGCGGGCGATGTCGTGCTTTTCCAGCAGATGCCGAAAATGCAGAAGTGTCGTGGCATCGGGTGTCTGTTCTGTGGAAAAGTCAATCCGCAGAAACTGTTTCATGGCATAGCTGTCGTAAATTGCATCCTCGATTCCCTCATCGGAAAGACCGAACCAGTTCTGCATAAGGTACATACGCAGCATGGTTTCTAGGGGGATCAGTTTTCTGCCGCGCTCTTTCTGGACATAGTACGGCGCGATGAGTGCCATCCATTCGTTCCAAGGAATGATGGATTCCATGGCTTCCAGAAAGGCTTCACGGCGTGTTGTTCTCTTGCGGTTTGCGTACTCCATGTCGGTAAAGGTTTGCTGCACCATGATGTTGCCTCTCTCTCGTCGTGTTGCTGTTTTCCTCTATTGTAATATTTCGGAGCTCAATCGTGCAACAAAAGAATTTTTCAGTGTTTCCTTAATATTTAATCGACCTAATAAATTTTATCTATGAATATAGGCTCAATTATTTCATTAGAGAAGAAAATTCTAAAAATGTTGCCTAAAACACTTGTAATGAATCTGATTCGCCATTATAATATCCTCTGCATTTACGAATACAATTATTATTTTCATTTAGATCCCTCATATAATCTCCGGTCGTATGAGGAACGAGGAGGTTCCGGAACGGGCGGAACATAGTTCTTAGTTATCATGGAGGAAAAGTATATGCTCAGAAAACAGAGTCGGCGATCCGTGCGTCTACTCTCCTATGCCATAACGACGTGGCTTGCCCTGCCCGCCTATACTGCATGGGCAAGTGAAGCTGCATCCGGGGGGAATACTAATGTCACTACGGCAGACGTTCGCGTGGAGGCGGACGCCGCACAGGAAGAGGCAAAGTATGAATCCCAGCAGAAGACCATCATCACCAAGGAGGACATCGAGAAGAAACAGGCGAAGTCCGTTGAGGATATTATCTTCAGCGAGACAGGCGTCTCCCGCACCGTCGATGCCATGGGGCGTGTCGGTATCTCAATCCGCGGCGCAGAGCCACGCCATACACTCATCCTCGTCGACGGACAGCCCGTTCTCGGTGATCTTGCAAAATACTCGGGCGCGGCGGACGAGGTCATGCGTCTCGGCACGGAGAATGTCGAGCGTATCGAGATCATTCAGGGCGCAGCGAGCTCGAAGTTCGGTTCGGATGCGATCGGCGGCGTCGTAAACATCATCACGCGTAAGGCGACAAAGGATCTTCGCTTTCAGTTCAACTGGGAAGGTCTGCATGAGGCTGGTGACTCCGGCATCCCGTTCTCGAATTTCTTCCTGCGTGCAGACTCCGGGCAGATGGGCAAGCTTCGGCTCGGACTCTCGGGCAGCAAGCGCGAGATTGTTCCGGTGTATGCGAGCGTCACACGCAGCAAATCCGGTATGTCGTTTGACTATCCGTTCAGGGATTTCAAAAAGAATACGCTCCGTTACTACGGTGATACCGCGAATATCGGGCTCGTTGGAAGCTATGAAGCAAACGCGCATAACAACTTTGAGTTCCGTGTCGATCGCTATACCGAAGACCTCATGCGCGACGTCAAGACGACGGACAGCGACCTTGAACCGATGCGCACCTTCAAGCGGCAGACAGGGCGCAACGCATATAATGTCGGCTGGCACGGCGATGCGGGTAATACCGACTGGAACGTTGAGATGAACTATACGAACATCAAGGAAGACGATGTATCGCTCATGAATTACGCCGGTAAATCCGCTTATGAAGGAAAGAACGAACTGCTCTACGTCGACAATGTGGATCATCGCCAGTTCGACTTCAAAGCATCGGCAAATACGCAGATCGGAGACAAGCATCTCCTTACCTATGGCTTTGGCTTTACCCACGAGAAAGGGGAAGGCAGTCGTCTGAAAGATTCCCCCAAAACGTCGACGCGTCATATTGATCCATGGGACTATGACAAGAGCCTGCTGGTTGATAAACAGGATCGTCTCATCCGCGGAGACGACAATACGGAGTATGTATGGTCGCATATCCACGACTACAAGTTCGATCGTTCAGAAGGGATGCCGAAATGGGATAGAGAGTACGAATATTACTATTATGATAAAAATAAAACCGGCTCTATCAATCCGGAAGATAAAGATTCAACGAAACGCGGCATCAGTTACGATGAGTTCACAAAATATCAGCTCCATAAAGGAATGATGGAAAAACGCATCGATTATAACACATGGAAGGATCGGCTTTATGTGGGAGCCAACGACATTACCGATCTTGTAGGGGAAGATAAGATCGACGAACTCTATGGCAGATACCAGCGCTTCCAAGACCAACTCAACGAGGAATGGAAACGCAACCATAACGGAGCCTCCTATTCGAACGGCGGCAATCTTGTCGGAGACTACTACCGTGACGGCATTCGCAAGAAAGAGGATGCACCAACACTAAATGGAAAGAAGTTCCTCGAGGAATACTGGGATCGGGATCAGCGTCTTACAGTCGGCAGCGCCACGATCAAGAAGCAGAACTTTTACATCGGCGATACATGGCAGGTCTCGAACAATACCCTGCTCTACCCGATCATCCGTGTCGACCACAGCAACCTCTTTGGGACGAATGTGTCGGGCAGTTTCGGCATGACGCACAATGTCGGCGGTGATCCGCACCGTCGTCTCAAAGCAAACATCGGTACAAGCTACGCGGAACCCGGCATGGGAGAGCTATACTATAACTGGGAGATGTACGGCAGCAATCCCGCCGGTATCGGCTATGCAAAAATGGGATGGTGGTGGGCGGGTAATCCAAATCTGAAGCCGGAAAAGTCCGTCAATTTCGACATCAGTCTTGAGGGTGAAAATAAAAATACCTACGGACGTATCGGGCTCTTCCACAACCGCATTCGGGACTATATGACCGTCTATTTTACAGGCAAACTGCAAGACTTTGCTCCCCAATTAGATGAAAGTGCCAAATGGATGCGTGCCCCGGATATGATCTACAGCTTTAAGAACATCGGTAAAGCAGAGATCACCGGAATCGAGGCAGAGGTACGGCATAAATTCAACTCTCATTGGAGCACGAAACTCGGCTATACTTACCTCCATGCCATCAATAAAAGCGATCCCCTCATGCCGCGCCGCTTGCTTGATCGCCCTACGCATAAGCTTGATATCGGCGTCACCTATGAGGACAAGAAGACGGGCTGGGGAGCAACCCTCTGGGGCGACTACTATATTCATATGCTTGACAGCAACACTCTTGCGAACGGGCGAAACTACTATCCGGACATTCTTGAGCATCTTGGCGGAGTATATGAAAAACAAGAATACGAAGAAAAGACCTTCGGTATTTGGAACTTCATGTTGCAAAAGCAGATTAGCGATGACGCCATGGTTTATGTCGGCGTGAACAACATCTTCAACCACCGTGACGACGACCGTGCGACGCAGGAACGCATTTACCGTATCGGAGCAAATTTCAAATTTGATTCTCTCGGTGGCAGCAAAACGAAGAGTCTCATCACGAACGGCACAACGGAGATGGGCGAGCAGGAAGAAGTACTCCTGCGGAACTTTCTTAACCGTCCGTTTGATATGAGCAAAGAACAAGGCGCCACTGTATTTGGTGACTATCGCATCCGATTTGCCGCACACGGCGGAACAAACCGCCCGCAGTCCACCTATACGGCAAATTCTTCTGTCGGCTCTGCGACAAAGAATATGTTGGACGTCAATGAGCACGGCTTCGAACATCGCATCCGTGTTGGCGCGAATGCACGTGTCGGCGAGAATACGAATATCAAGGTTGTGGGAGCACTCTCCGGTACGAGTGGCGTTGAGAACGCTGCCACACTGCCCGAATCGCATGGGTTGAAGGAGACGCATCTCGAGCAGGCGGACGTTACGCAGCGCGTGAAGAAATGGGATCTCTCCCTCGGACGTCTAACTGAACCGATGGGCGTCACGGGCTATTGGTTCAGCAAAGAGTATGACGGCATTCGCGCCGTGTTCACGGGCAGTCGAACACAGTTGCGACTTGGCTATGGCACATTCAAGCATAGCACAGGCATATCGGATTCCGCCTATACGCATTCTACCTACGAGATGTTCTATCGCCCCCCGACACTCGTCGAGTTCCTCGGCATCAACAAAGCAGATTTCCCGACAGAGTTTGACAAATCTGTTGAAAAATCAACCGAAGAATACAATGAATACAAAGCTCAAGGGATGGAGGAGCAGACGAAGAATCTCTATTTCTATCAGCAGCTGAAAGCAGCTACTACGGATGCAGAGAAGCTGGATGTCCTAAAGCGCCTGCACAGCTTCGTGAAGGCGGCATACGGCGCCGATTTGGTAAATAAAACCTTCACCCCCACGCCTAAGAAGGGCTTAACCGCATTGTATGAGGTTAAGCACAACAACACGGGCGTCAGAAAAATGGTAAAACTATATGCATCTGACGATCAGGAGCTTGCATCGTATGTAGGAACGCCGCCGCGCGATGCTTCCGATGCAGAAAAGGCGTTGTATCAAAAGATCAACAGTCTTCTTTCCACGCCATTGTCCGATGCGTCTGCATTGGAGTCCGGCAACTACTATTCCGTGCATTCGGAAGAGAAACTGGCAGAAGCCTATAAACTCATCGCTAAACTCAATGCGATACGGCAACTGGCACAGCTTCAAAAAGACGATTGTGAGATTGGAGACGGTAATGATTCTTCTGACGGACATGTTTGGTCAAAATCGGGAGATGTCTGGACAAAAACGACGGATCATTCGCTCGCCGAAGATTATACCATCCCGGATGATGCGAAGATTGAGCTGATCAAGAAGGTGTCGCCGATCCAGTATAAGTCAATGACCGGACTCACGGATGATTCATGGGAAAATAACTACTCAACGACCGATCAGGACTTGGAAAGATCCCAGGGACTGGAACTGAATAAGGTGGCGGCAGCTTACTGGACGGCGCTCAAGGATGTCTTAGAAGCCTCGGAGCACGAGAACAAACTTCCCCGCTCTGCACTTGGCGCGCTTGTCGGTAATCTCGTCAAAACGACAGGCATCGTCCTTGAGAAAGACCGTATACCGCCCATCGACAAGGCTTTCTTCATTCAGGCGCGCAGAGAGATTACGCCGCAGTTGGGTGTCGCAGCATGGTATCTGCGCTCCGTTGGCGATAAGACTTATACGGCGCGTGCTGCAAATGGAACGGGAAACGACGTCAGTACATTCAACCATCTTGCCAACGTGATTGGCGTCGGTGCAAAATGGCAGATGGGCAAAAAGACAGCGGTCTCCTTCGATTACGGCATGAACCGTACGGCATTCGGAAAGTATATGAACGGCACCTCTGTCTTTGAACATAAAGCACGTACCGACGTGTTCACGCCAAGAGGACGCCATGTCGGCAGCATGCCGGTATTCTGGACGGCGCGCCTCGATATCGGGGAATCTGACACCGATCGTCCGGGAACTTGGAACGCGTTCATCGACTACAAGTATTTCGAACACGGCGCTTTCTTCGGCGGCAACGGCACAGAGTCTCTGCCCGATCGTTACCTCGACGGCATCAAGAGCTTTACGATCGGTGGCGGCTATGTCCCAGCGCAGAACTGGCTCGTTGAGCTATTCTACACCTTTGACGCAAAAGGGATCAACAGCCGTGACACTCTCCATGGACCGGAGAAGTTCCGTCTCGGCAACTATACGCGCTTCCAAGTCACCTACAAGTTCTAACACCTCCCTACGATACAATTACATATGAAAAATCCCCCGTCATACCGGAAAATATTCGGTACGGCGGGGGATTTTCGTATGCGGTTTTCTTATTTTTCATGATTTTCGGCATCAAGCCCTAACATATGCCACACTTCCTTAGCCGAATAATATTCTGTCTCTCCACGGCGTTCACGCTCTTCATAATCTGCAATTTCTTTCAGATCAGCTAAGTTCTCAAGCTCCTCAATATCGCTTCGCCGCAGATTGCCGTAAGGATCCTTTTTCCCTTGAGAAAAATCATATTCCGCTCTCATATCGTCACCTCGCTCACTGTCTATATTATATATTAAAGGAATAGAATCGCAAGGTGGTTTTGCGCATCTTGCATAAACATTTCACATTTCCTTTGCATGTGGTAATATACATATATTCCTAGGAAAGAGGTGCCCGACTCATGGCAAATAAACCGCTCTACACGATCACGGAACGTGCCGCCGATTCCTTGGCAAAGATCGTTGAGGTTGTGACGCGTCTGAAATATGCGACGGGGTTCAACCGTGACATTCGTCTCCATCGGGAGAACCGTCTGCGGACGATTCACGCATCGCTCGCTATCGAGGGAAATTCTCTCACGCTCGGCGAGGTGCGTACCATCATCGAGGAAAAGCTCGTTGCGGGCGGCGGGGCGGAGATCGCAGAGGTCAAAAATGCATACGCTGCCTATGATCGGCTCTTGTCGTTTGATCCGTATGCGGTCAAGGATTTCCTCAAGGCACACGGGGTGATGATGTGAGGGCTGATCAAGGAGGCGGGGCAGTTCCGCAGCGGTGATGTCGCCGTGGTCGACGGGACAGTCCCCGTGCATATCGGTGCACGACCGCAGTTCGTTCCGATGCTCGTTGCGGAGCTATTCGAATGAGCGCGTGCCTCCTCTCTGCATCCGGTGCTTAAGAGCGCGATCCTCCATTATGAGATCGAGACCATTCACCCATTTGTCGACGGCAACGGGCGCATGGGACGGCTCTGGTAGACGCTGCTCCTCGCGCGTTGGAATCCGCTCTTTGCATGGATTCCGATGGAGTCTCGCTGCTCTATCGCAATCGACCGGAATACTACCGGGCGATTGAAGCGGCGCGGCATGATAACGACTGCGCTGCGTTCATCGAGTTCACGTTCGCGGCTGTGCTGCGCAGCATCATCGAGCAGGAAAAGCACCAAGTCGAGCACCATGATGAGCACTATGTCGAGCACTATGTCGGGCTGAGCGATGCACAGCGCGCACTGCTGCGTGCGATGGGCGGCGCGGAACTGGCGCGCCGGGAGTTGTTTAACCGCCTCGGGATACGGGGCGATTCGCGTGCGTATCGACGGCACATAGAGCCGCTGATTGCCGCGGGACTCATCGAGATGACGCTCCCCAACAAGCCGAAGAGCCGCCTGCAAAAATATCGTTTGACGGAAAAAGGGCACGCTGCGTGCGGCGAAATATCTTTATGAAAAAAAGTTGTAAATTTTATCGAAAAGCATCTTGATTTTCATTCTCATAGGTGCTATATTATATACAGGCTTTCGTTAAAGCTCTCCTAAAATATAATACACAGCAAAGATAGTCCACAGTGGAGTGTGGGCTATTTTTGTGCATGAAGTCACACAAACAGCTTGACAGGTATGTTATAATAATCAAAAAGTCAAAAGGAGATGACATGATGGCAAAGCAGCATATAGAGAAGGATATTATCATCATCGGCGCGGGCATGGCGGGGCTGACGGCGGCGCTCTACGCGGGGCGGATGAATCTGCGGACGTTGGTGCTGGAGAATTCGCTCGTCGGCGGACAGATCGCTACGGCGTCGGATATCGAGAACTTCCCGGGATTCGAACGCGTCAGTGGGATGGAGCTGATCGGGACGCTCGAGAAACAGGCGAAGAATTTTGGCGCGGAGATTGACGAGTTCGATCGCATTGAGCGCGTCGATCTCAAAAGCGCGCCGAAGATCGTGGAGACGGAGACGCGCATCTACGAGACGCCCGTCATCATCATCGCGTCGGGGATGAACCGGCGCAAGCTGCCGCTGCCGCAGGAGCCGCATTATTTCAACCGCGGGGTGCATTACTGCGAGCTGTGCGACGGGCACACCTATCAGGACAAGATCATCACGGTGATGGGCGGCGGGAATGCTGCGGTCGACGCGGCGAATTTCCTGACGAAGTACGCGAAGCATCTCTACCTCATCCACCGCTCGCAGCTGCGCGCGGATAAGTCCTCGCAGGACGCGCTCTATGCGAATCCAAAGGTGACGGTGATGCTTGAGACAGAGATCACGCATCTCGTGGGCGAGGATCGTCTGACGGCGATCGAGCTGCTGCACAAGGACACGGGCAAGACGGAGACGCTGCCGGCGGACAGTATCTTTGTCAATATCGGGGTGCTGCCGAATACGGATCTGTTCGTGGGACAGCTCGCGCTCACGGAGAGCGGCTATATTGCGGCGGATGAGAACTGCCGGACGGAGATCCCGGGGGTCTTCGTCGCGGGGGATATTCGCGAGAAGGAGATTCATCAGCTGACGACGGCGGCGTCCGACGGGACGACGGCGGCGCTCCACGCGGAGAAATATCTGGCGTCGCTGAAATAAATATTGCAGTAAGTTCGATTACGATATAGAGGAGGTTTTTCCATGGTTCAGGTTTTTTCGTTCGACGCGTGCCCGTGGTGTGCTAAGGCAAAGAAGTATCTCGATGCAAAGGGCGTTGCGTACGAGGTGCGCGACATCGAAAAGGATCCGGGGGCGTATGACGATCTGCTGAAGCTCACGGGCGACGGTTCCTGCCCTGTGATCAAGGCGGATAACGGTCAGTATGTGCGCGGTTTTGACCAGCCCGCGATCGATAAGCTGTTGGGGCTTTGAGGAGGGCGCGGATATGGTAAAGGTGTATTCGATCACGGTCTGCCCGTGGTGCGAGAAGGTCAAGCGCTATCTGAAATATCGCGGCATCGCGTACGAGGAGCACAACATCGAGCACGACGCGGCGGCGCTCGAGGAATGCCGCCGTATCTCGGGCGATACGATCGTCCCCGTGACGACGGCGGACGGCAAAGAGTTTGCGCTCAGCTACGACCGGGAGAAGCTCGACAAGATCCTCGGGATTACGGCGTGAAATATGTTCTTGCGGTACTGTAAAACTTGACTTTTTTCATGTGTTCCGGCACAATCATATTGGCAAGAGATACGAACCGGCCATAGCAAAAAGCCCGGAAGCCACAGCTTCCGGGCTTTTCTATGCCGTTTTTTAGTTGCGTCATTTGACAATATGGGATTTATCCTATATTATGAAAACCATACTGAAGGGCGGTGCAGGTGTGCGGGAATTTGAGATTCTATTCTATGATAAACCGGACGGAACGGAACCGGCAAAAGATTTTATCCTCAGTCTTGACATAAAGATGCGAGCAAAAATTTTGATGCTTATTGATGTCTTGGCGAGCCGAGGAAACGAGCTGCGTGAGCCGTATTCAAAGCCGCTTGGAGACGGTATTTTTGAACTGCGGGCAAAGGTCGGTTCGGATATTTCGCGCGTGTTGTATTTCTTTTGTATCGGACATCGCATTGTATTCACAAATGGTTTTATCAAGAAGTCCCGTAAAACACCGCCAATAGAAATTGAACGAGCAAGATGTTGCCGTGCCGAATTTCTCGGGAGGAAGGAGTGCTCATGATGTCAAACTATAAGGATTTTCTTGCGGAGCAGATGCGCGACCCCGAATTTCGCGCGGAATGGGAGTCGCTGCAGCCGGAGCGTGCGATCATCGAGGCGATGATTGACGCGCGGGCGGCGGCGGGGCTCACGCAAAAGGAGCTTGCGGAAAAATCAGGGATTGCGCAGAGCGACATCAGCAAGCTGGAAAACGGAAATGCGAATCCGTCTCTGCGAACCCTCCAACGGCTTGCGGCAGGGATGGGGATGCGGCTGCATCTCGAATTTCTCCCCGCACACTAATTATCGCCCCCGACTCCTTTTTTACTTGCCAAAATTTTTGAACGGGATTAAAATATATGCAGATGTATTTTCGGAATGAACTATAGGGAGGTATTAACATGACCGGATTACCGCTCATCATTGCCTTTGTCGTGGCGATTGTCATCATGATCGTCATGATCTCGAAGCTGCGCATTCATCCGTTCATCTCGATCATGCTGGTCTCGCTCGGGCTGGGGCTCGTCGCGGGCATCCCGCTCGTCGATCATAAACTCGAGGGCGGCGCAGTGCAGCACGGTCTTGCGACCGTCATCGGGCAGGGATTCTCGGGGACGTTCACGAGCATCGGCATCGTCATCATCCTCGGTGCGATGATCGGGACGGTACTTGAAAAGACGGGCGCCGCGTTGAAACTTGCGGATATGGTGATCCGCCTCGTCGGCAAGGACAATCCGGTTATCGCGGTGCAGCTCATGGGCTGGGTGGTCTCGATCCCGGTGTTCTGCGACTCGGGCTTCGTCATCCTCGATCCGATCCGCAAGGCGCTTATCCGCCGCACGGCGGTCTCGGCGGTCTCGATGACGTTTGCGCTGAGCGCGGGTCTCTTTATCTCGCATGTATTCATTCCGCCGACGCCGGGACCCATCGCGGCGGCAAGTACGCTCGGCATCGGCGATTACCTCCTGCAGGTCATCGGGCTTGGTATGCTCTGCTCGATTTTCCCGCTTATCGCCGGATATTTCTTCGCGCGCTGGATTGGGACGAAGGTGCAGTCAAAGGATGAGGTCGATCCGGAGGACGTGGCGAAGGTCTATAATGACCTGATGGATTCGTATGGCAAGCTCCCGTCCGCATTCAATACGCTTGCTCCGATTGTCGTCCCGATTCTTTTGATGGCGTTCTCTTCGATTGTGGCGATGGCGGGCGGCAAGGGGCTCGGCGCGGACATCGTGCGCTTCCTCGGCACGCCGATCATCGCGCTCGCGGTCGGCATGGGCTTTGCGACCATACAGCTCGCGGCGGCGGATCGGATGCATGAGTTTTACAAAATCTGCAACGACAGCTTGATGACGGTCGGTCCCATCCTTTTCATCACGGCGGCGGGCGGTGTGCTTGGCAAAGTGATCGCAACGTCGGATATGGTGCGTTATATCTCGCAGCACGCGGATGTGTTCTCGAGCATGGGGATTTTCTTCCCGTTCCTGCTCGCGGCGGTGCTCAAGACGGCGCAGGGCTCCTCGACGGTCTCGCTCATCACGACGGCAGGAATTGTGGGACCGCTGCTTCCCGTACTTGGCTATCATACGCCGATTGAGATCACGCTTGTCTGTATGGCGATCGGCGCGGGCGCGATGACTGTGTCGCACGCGAACGACTCGTATTTCTGGGTGGTCTCCGAGTTTAGCGGAATGACGCCGGATCAGGGCTATCGCGTGCAGACGATGGGCACGCTCGTCCTTGGTATCGCCGCGATCATCGAGATCGCTCTGCTCAGTCTCGTGCTGCACTAACGGTTTTCTCCCGTTTTAAGAGAACTTTCCTTGATTAAGCCCGTCGCGGCATGGTAAGATGCGGGTAACTTCAGTGAAGGAGGGATCTCTATGGGAAAATTTACGTTGCGTCTGCTCACGGTTACACTGATGCTGATGCTTGCCCTATCCGGCGCGGTACTTGCGAAAAGTGCAAATCAACAGCGCGCGGAAATCGGACGCCTGCATACAAAGGCACTTGCAAACCTCTACGAGGTGAACCCGAATGCACAGGACGTCATCGCCGGCAGCTACGGCTATGCGACGATCAGCTCAACGGGAGCGAAGATCGGGCTGTTTGGCAGCGCACACGGGCGCGGGCTCGCCGTCAACAACGTGACGGGCGAACGCGTCTATATGAAGATGGAGGAGTATGCGCTTGGCATCGGGCTTGGCGTGAAGGAATACGATCTCATCTTTGTATTCGGCTCGGAACATGCATGGGATTCCTTCGTCTCAGGCAAGTTTAAGGTTGGCGGCGAGGCGACGGCGTCCGCGACGGACGGATATTCCGGCGGCGCGATCGACGGAGCGGACGTCGTTGCAAAGGACATGTGGGTCTATCAGGTGACAACCAAGGGACTTGCCGTCGGCGTCTCGCTCAAGGGACTCAGCATCTATCCGAATAAGGATCTGAATTAGATATTCCCCTAAAAATTTCCATAGGCTGCATCGCGCAGAGAGTATGCGGTGCAGCCTGTTTCTTTTATCCGGGGTCATCATCAGCCGCTAGATTTGACGCAGCAGCGCATTCTTTTACTTGCTTTGCACGCGAAAACACCGTAAAATAAAAGAAAGAGGTGATCGCATGAGCTCCTATCGGATGAAGTCGTGGGAAGAACTGACCATTTGAGACGACTATATGTTCAAGCTGATTATGAGCCGCAAACGCATCTGCAGGAAGGTGCTCGAGCGCATTCTGCACGTCGAGATCAGCGACATCCACTACCTCGAAGCGGAAAAGCCGATGAAGCCGAGTTACAGGAGCAAAGGTGTCCGTCTGGATGTCTATGTGCGGGATGATGCGCATACAGTCTACAACATCGAGATGCAGGTTCGCCAGCCCGAGGGCGACGGTCTTGCCAAGAGGACGCGTTACTACCAGTCGATGATCGATGCGGATCTTCTCGCTGCTGGTGCAGATTATGATGAGCTCAACCAAACGATCATCATCTTTATATGCCCTTTCGATATCGTCACAGCGACTTTGATACAATACAACGATAGAAACAGGCTGTGTATATACGAAAACAAGGGCTTTCCCGATTCGAAATTTCGGGAAAGCCCTTGTTTTATGTTTTAGGCATATGCCACGCTGTGATAGAAAATAATATTTTCTCTGAGATGCATACCCTATTAACGATTATAATGAGATATCGTTAATAGGGTGGTTTTTGACTCTTAGAACTTCCATCCCATAGAGAACCGGCCCGTGACATCTGCGGTATGGAACCCGTCAGGCTTTCGAATCGGCATCGCGGCGAAGACGTCGTAGGAGAGCTCGGAGAGTTTTCCGCGCAGACCGATTGCCGCGCCTGCGATCGTATGTCCGTTATAGAGATCGGCGCCATAGCCGTAGACCGCGCCGACATCGAGACCGAGATATAACTCCGCACTTTGCTTCGGGAACTTTGTCGCAAACTCGCTGCGCAGATACCATCCGTTCGTCCCCATCAGCGTGACCTGTCCGTCAAATCCGCGTACCGTATAGCGGTTTCCCATGCTGATCATGTCCACGCCGTAGAGCCGCATGCTGTCCATCGTCCACTGCCCATGAAAGGACGTCGTGAATGTAGCGGGGCGATGACTGAATTCAAACGGATGCACATAGTCCATATCGAGAAGCCACATCCGATAGAGCGTCTTCGGCGCGTCCGGGTAGGACTTTTCTTTTTTCATCTTGCCGATGAGCTCGTTGATGTCATGAAGGGATAATTCCTTGCCTATATAAGGACATGAAAGACGCTCTAGGAAATCAAATCGCTCCGCTAGATTCTCAATTTCTACGTGAGAGATGAGGAACCGAACCCGCTCGTCGGCCGGCAGTTCAGAGGGCGGGGGAGGAGGCGTGACAACTTCCGTGCGCTCTTGATTCAGCCGTTCCTGCCGCTCAGATTCCTGTGTACGGGATTGATCGAGCTGCTCCTGCTGTGCAGGGGCGGCAAATGCCGAGATAGTAGAGAGGGAGAGGAGGGGGATGAGGAGGAATGTGGAGGGCCGGTTGAGTGTTATCAAGTGAAGTCACCATACACTTTCAAAAACTCAGTTGTCATATCTTCGAACATCTGGAATGCAATTGTGAGAATTCCATGGAGATCCTCGTAGTTTCGGAAGATAGGTAAAGGATGCCTTTCTTCTAAATTTAACAGTTCATATTCTAAGTTTGAAAAACTGTTTCCTATATAGTATTGATTGTTTTTCATAACATCACATATTAATTCAACTGCCCCAGATTTTGTTTTTATCCGTGAATTGCAAGAGCAAGTTGAACAGTGATTTAATTAAGAAACATTTTCAATAGCGTATACTTCATCCAAGAAGGTGTTAAACAGTTCTGCTGGTGTTTGATAGTCGAGCACTCGACGAGGGCGGCTGTTTATCTCATCCGCTATGTTTAGGATGTCCTCGTCACTGTATCCGTCGATGCCCGTTCCTTTGGGGATATATTGGCGGAGGATGCCGTTGTGACGCTCGTTCTGCGGGCGTTCCCATGAGCTGTAGGGGGGAGCAAAGTACACCTTCGTGCCGAGGCTCTCAAGCTGCGTGAACGTCTCGCACTCTGTCCCGTTGTCAACGGTAATCGTCTTGAACACTTGGCTGAAACGGTCCTGTCCATATTCCGATTTCAAATGGGCGATGGCTTCTTCAATGCCGGCGCACGTGCGACCCGAGATGCGGATTGCGATGTAGTCGTGCGTCACCTTTTCCACAGCGGTAAATACGGCTGCGCCGCGCCCTTTTGGCGATCCGACAACGGTGTCGGCTTCCCAGTGTCCGATTTCCGTGCCTTCGTCCACAAGGGCAGGACGCTCCTGTATGCTACGCCCTTTCAGGCGCTTGTTCTTGCGGTTTCGCTTGC